>CAYNGS010000508.1:0-3003 GCA_964396625.1 uncultured Flavipsychrobacter sp. | reverse complement strand
CGAGTTATCCCTGATCAATGAATTGGAGATGATGTACCCAAGATCGTCCCAGTTGGTGAGCTTATTGCCAAGGATGGTTGCGTAAAAAAGGAAAGTCACCAATGCAATCCCACTTACAATAAACAACTGGCTATATCTCGTAATAAAACTTTCGCTGACGGGAGCGGACTTAATTGCTCTAGTCGCGACTGGTTTTTGGACATTCGCCTGGTTTTTGACCGTTGAATTGCCCGTGGCAGGGTTTTGATTGTTTCTTTTCTTGGCCATTCCTCCTGAGATTCAAAAACTAAAATATAGCTTTTGCCGAATTTTTAAAGATAATTTAAAAAGTCGTTTCATTTTCAACCCTTTACGGAATAAAAGAATTATTCCTATTGCAACTTTGTTTTAAAAGGCGTTATCTTTTTTATGATTTTATTAGCAATGGCCGTCCGAATGTGACATACCATGATTATATTTTTTGCTATGTTTGCATACCGAAACGGCAACAAATTGAAATACAATACGCCAAACAAAAGGATGTTGAATCAGCCACAATGGCTGATAATGGCTCTTTTTTGTATTGTCTTTTCCAGCGCCTCCAAGCGGCTGATAGAATTGCGTATCGATCAACGGTTTAACTACGCTGCTACCGCTACCATCGGAAAAAAAATAAAAGATGGCAGTCGCGACAAGCGGGAATTCTTTAAGTCGCTCTCTCAATCCACTACCCAGCGAGCCGACGACAGCAACCCCGTGTTTTTCTTCGCGGTATCGGCCTTTATTGCCGTTGCACTTCTGTACTTTTTTAACGGCAACCTTTCTCAAAGGGTATTTAAGCAACAGCATGAGAATCTGGCTGTTGTCACGCCCATTTATCTGAACGTCCGCAGGCTACAAGTCTGATTCCTCATTTTGCCGTTATTGTGCCCTGCACAGTAATTCTCCCCTTCACCAAATAGCGGCCCGAGGTGGCATTATTTTTAATCTAATTTGTGAGTTTCGTCAATCAACGTATTATCAGCGTTACGTATGAGATCAGTTAACAGAGGCGCAAACATTTTTTCTGGCCGATGTCTGCACAGACAACGTACTAGGGTACGAAATAGGATAAGTTTTCTGCTCGTTGCAGTCGTTCTGCAAATGCCGGCAAAAGGTTACTCGCAAAACGACGGTGCATCGGATGGCCAGGAATCACTGACGATGGAACAATGTATCAGTTATGCGCTGAAACATCAACCTGCTTTGAACCAGGCGCTCCTGAATACCTCTATCGCTAAGACCACGAACGCCATCAACCTGGCCGGCTGGTTGCCGCAGGTAAACGTTTCCGGCAGCTTTATTCACTATATTCAGTTACCAACCACGTTTATCGCTAATAATACGCCGGGTGGTCCGCCTGTCGAAACCAGGAACGGAGTCGTAAACACCGCGATTCCCGATCTGTCTGCAACTCAAACAATATTCAATCCACAATTGCTATACGCCGCAAAGAGTGCACCCTTGTATGTAAAGGAAGCGCAGCAAATCACTGACAGTACCCGGATCAATGTTGTGACGACAGTCAGCAAAACGTTTTATAACCTGCTTCTGACATTGGAACAGATCAGTATTCTTAAGGAAGACACTGCCCGTCTCGGAAGAAATGTGATGGACACCTATCACCAATATGTAGGCGGTATTGTTGATGAAACCGACTACGAAGAGGCGATGATATCGTTGAATAACTCGATGGGACAGCTAAAGCAGCAAATGGAAAACGTTAGACCACAATATGCGGTTTTGAAACAAATAATGGGCTATCCACCCGAAAAACAATATAATGTGGTTTTCGATACGATCAGAATGATGCAGGAGATAGCTTTTGATACGGCGCAGGTGCTCCAATTTGAAAAAAGAATCGAGTTTCAGCAGTTGCAAACAGTAAAGAAATTACAGCACCAGGTTACCGGTTACTACAACCTTGCGTTTCTCCCAACTGTGTCAGCTTTTTACAACTATTATTATGAGTTTGAAAACAACAGCTTTTCAAGCCTCTTCACAAACGCCTACCCTTATTCCAATATTGGGTTGTCATTGAACATTCCAATATTCACAGGCTTTTCACGAATAGAAAACATACACAAATCCAGGCTGCAGGAGCAGGTGATCGACTGGGCCGAGGTGAACTTAAAGTCGCAAATATATACTGAGTACACTTCTGCGTTGGCGAACTACAAAAGCAACCTGTATAATTGGGAACTCTTAAAGGATAATGAAGTTCGGGCGAGGAACGTCTACCGCATCGTTTCGTTGCAGTATAAGCAGGGTATTGTCGCCTACCTGAATATGATCGTTGCAGAGTCGAACCTGATCCAGGCTGAAGTGGGTTATACAAACGCGTTGTTCCAATTGTTATCCAGCAAGATCGATCTTGAAAAAGCATTGGGGGATATCCCCTATAATTAGTTAACATGGTAAAATGAATTGTTCTTATGAATAAAGCAGTATTAAGTATAGCTTTTGTAGGTATCCTGCTTCTGTTATCCTCGTGTGGTCAGAAAACTCCGCCCCCACCGGCCCCGGTGCCTGTTAACCTTTTTAAGGTTGTAGCTGAACCTGTAGTCTATTATGACCGGTATACGTCCACGACTGCAGCGCTGAGTCAGGTGAACCTGCTGGCCCAGGTGCAGGGCTATATTACCGGAATATTTTTTAAAGAAGGCAGTCACGTAACAAAAGGACAGAAACTCTATGAGATCGACCGGCGGATCTATGAAGGCAACTATGCTGCGGCCGAAGCTAATCTGAAAGTGGCTGAGGGTACTTTGAAGCAGGCGCAGCAGGATGCCGATCGGTATTCGTACCTCAACAGTGAAAAAGCCGTAGCTAAGCAGTTGTATGACCACGCGGTTATAACACTCGAAAATTCAAAGAACGCATATAAAGCTGCTGCTGAATCATTAAAAGTTGCCCGTACAAATCTGACGTATTCCATTATCACAGCGCCTTTCGATGGTACCATTGGGTTCAGCATGGTGAAGC
>CAYNGS010000507.1:0-3008 GCA_964396625.1 uncultured Flavipsychrobacter sp. | reverse complement strand
AAAGTACAGGACAATACCGATGATAGTGATAGCGTAAAATATGTAAAGAGCTTTCTTTCGGCTTTTCAGCAGTTGGCTTACTATCCCTATCATCAGGTCGGCAACCGAAATAGCGATATATGCAAACATTACCGCCTTGCCCGGATTAATGGGCTCCTGTATGCCAAACTCCTTGCCAAACTTGTCAGACACCTGTATCAGTATCCCTATCACATACCAGGTGGGCAAGCCAATGAGAATAGCGAGCAGGTATTTTTTGAAGCGCACGCGATTGTTAAAGAACATAAAAATGTTTCCTTTTTGCACAGTGGTCTCCTTCCTTATACTGTGAAACATGCCCGACTCAAAGACGCGCACACGCAGCAATAACAACAAAAATCCCAAACCGCCGCCGATATAAAAACAGGTTCGCCAATCGAAATGCTGCGAAATGAAATATGCGAAGACCGCACCGGTGAGTCCTATTCCGGCCACCATAGATGTGGCAATGCCCCTTCTTTCTTTTGGAATAAGTTCGCTGACCAGGGTAATGCCCGCGCCCAGCTCACCCGCCAACCCGATACCGGCAATGAAACGGCAGATGTGGTACTGCGGAACCGTCTGCACAAAACCATTCAGGATATTTGCCAGCGAGTAGAGAATGATAGAACCAAACAGAACGCTTAGCCTGCCCCTCTTGTCGCCCATTATCCCCCATATCACGCCGCCTATCAGCAGCCCGTACATCTGTATGCTCATCACGTCCAGGCCCACTTTCACCGCTTCATCTCCCGTAAGGCCCAGGCTCTGCAGGCTGCTGTTCCGTATCATCCCGAATAACAGCAGGTCATAAATATCTACAAAGTAGCCCAGCGCGGCCACCATCACAGGTATGCTTAAAAGACCGATCGTTTTGTGTTGTTCCGTGCTCATTTTATACCTCTAAGAAGTTAAGATCCTTACCAAAAGTTTCTTCTGTGTTCAACAGCGCAAAACAACCCAGCAGCACGACCACGGCACCTGTAACGGCACCTGAAGCAATGAAGCTCATGTGCTGCTGCAGGCGCTCAAATAATATGACAACGAGCACAAGTGAGCCGCGCACCATATTCGGTGTCGTGGTTGTAGCCGTGGCGCGCTGGTTGGTGCCAAACTGCTCCGCAGCTATGGTCACAAAAAGCGCCCAGAAACCGGTTCCGAACCCGAGGATGGCGCAGATAATGTACATGCCCGTTATGGTGCCGTTGTACTGGCAAAAATAAAGCACCATTCCCAGTATCATGATCGCATAAAAAATGCTGAGCGCTTTCTTCCGGCTCTTCAAGAACTGACTGAGCACTCCCGACGAAAAATCGGCCACGGACGCGGACATATACATGAACAGCATGACCTTACCGGGCGATATCTTCTCCGGGATACCAAACTGGCTGCCAAACTTGTCGGACAACTGCACCAGGATACCGACCACATACCAGATCGGCAAACCGATCATTATACCCATCATATATTTTTTGAAACGGTGCCAGTTGTTGAAGAACATTAGGAAATTGCCATGTTCCACTTTCTCTTTTCGCTCCATCGAAAACATGCCTGACTCATAGACGCTGATGCGCAGGCAAAGCAGCAGGAGGCCCAGCCCACCGCCCACAAAGTAGCATGTTCTCCAGCTGTATTCTTTCGAAATAAAATAGGCCAGAATGGCGCCCGTAAGACCTACGCCGGCGATAAACGAAGTAGCGTACCCCCTTTTTTCTTTCGAAATAAGTTCGCAGACTAGTGTCACGCCGGCACCCAGCTCACCGGCCAGCCCTATGCCGGCTACGAAACGGCAAAGTTTGTATTGCTCCACGTTGATCACAAAACCGTTGGCAATATTGGCCAGAGAATAAATAATAATGGAACCGAACAATACGCTCATCCGTCCTCTCTTGTCGCCTATGACACCCCATAGTATGCCGCCCAGCAGCAGTCCCACCATCTGAAAAGAAATAACGTTCAGCCCCAGGTTGGCCGACTGGTCTTGCGTATAACCGAGGCTTTCGAGGCTCGATATCCTGATGAAACCAAACAGCAACAGATCATATATGTCTACAAAATAACCAAGGGCTGCCACCAAAACCGGAATGCTGAAGATGGCAATGTTCTGATTTTGTTTCATGAATCAGGGGCAATGTTGTGGTTTTAATTATGCAGCTTCCTTTCTTTTACCAAAGAACATCTTAAACAGGACCGGCGCTGTAGTGACCAAAATCAGCGCAATGACGATCTTATCAATATTGTGTTTTACAAAGGCATTGTGGCCCAAAAGAAAGCCGGCCATGACCATGCTTGTTACCCAGGCTATGGCGCCGACGATGCTGTAGGAAATGAATTTCTTAAAGTCCATCTTCACTATGCCGCCAACAAGCGGTGCAAAGGTGCGCACTATTGGCAGGAACCTGCCCAGGATGATGGCCAGGTTGCCGTTTTTTTCATAGAAATCATGGGCCTGCCTGAGGTGCTTCTGTTTAAAAAGCCAGGTGTCCCTTTTCTCAAACCACAGATGACCCGTTTCTTTACCAAACCAAAAACCCAACAGGTTTCCGACAATGGCGGAGAGGCTTATGAGCGATATCCAATACAGAATATTTACAAATTCGTTGCTGAATGGCGCGGGTGAATTGGCAATAATAATTCCGGTAATGAATAAGAGAGAATCACCGGGCAGAAAAAAACCTACGAACAACCCTGTTTCTGCAAAGATGATGAACATAACCACGTACAAGCCGCCATGCGTGGTAATAAAAGTCATAAGTTTATCAGGATCAGCCAGTAAGGTTTTTAACAGATCAATTATTTCATGCATAAAATCAACGTTGGGCGGTGAAAATAGAAAAAATAAAGCGAACAACCTACTGAATGGCCCTGAAGCAGCCTCCGGAACACCAGTATTAAATGTGTGGAATATATACGGAATGTGAGAATCGACTGCTATGCATCAAGCTTGCTGTCCCTATTATCGAGAAATTTCACCTGCTTCCTGCTGCTCG
>CAYNGS010000506.1:0-3017 GCA_964396625.1 uncultured Flavipsychrobacter sp. | reverse complement strand
CACCGATAGTAGTCATGGTCTGATGCTCCATACCGCCGGGTAATGTGGTATAACAAACGCCGTATTTTTCCTGCCAGAAAGGATATCGTCCGAATATAGTGCCGTAGTAGTTGATTATCTGGTCTATGCTGTCAAAATTAGGTTTGTATGCCGGGTTAAACGTAGCTGTATCGATGAAGAAGTTCTGTATGAGCATGGAATCCGTGCTGCCCGTAAAATGCATGTAGTGTTTATCTTCGGCGAACCGGGCCACAGCGATCGAGATGAGGTAATAAGTGATCGGGTAGTGTGTTTGCCAATGGTATTTTGAGTAACCGGGGGCGGAAGACGTATCGACGCTTACCAAAACACCGTTGCTGCCGTCAACAACTCCCCGTGGAACGGTTACATACATATCCACTGAATCGATCTTGTCCGTCACGGACTGTTTGGTGGGCCACCAATCGAGCGCTACCCAGGGATCGCTGACCGTATAGATCATTTGTGTGCCGCCCGGCGACACATCGTGGGTAAGGCCGTTGAAAAACCCGCCACCTGCCGGTGGAACACCGTGATAAAATATCTGCGCGGTAAAAAATGCACCGGACGACAGAGATGAAGGCAAGGTCATTGTTCTCACAAACCCAACGTTGGTGACGGGGCGGAGCGTTCCGTTAATTTTGGCGGAGTCGATTACCATCAGTGTATCCAGCTCAAAAATATAACTGCTCATCGAGAGTGTCATTACCTGGGCGGTAGTGGACACATCTCCCCACACATAGACTGAGGTATCGGTAACATGAAGGTTGAATTTCAGGTGTTTAATATCGTAATTGTCTTCGCCCGGGTCAGCCAGCGTGGTTTTTGCTGCCGCCGGCTCACCCCTGTGAGCGCTTGAGCCGAACCTGCCTGCATATAAATTACCAGTCGCAAGAAACAAGAGGCAGAACGCAGACAACAATTTAATTTTCATAGATATTGTATATTGTAAATTATTGATAAAGTTAAAGAATATTGTTAACATTAACTTTGCCTGCGAACCCCGAACGCATATGAGGAAACAAAGCAGTAAAAACGTTGTTGTAAATAAGCGGGTACACGCTTGTTTATTTATTCTTCTTTTGTGCGTTGCCTGCGTTGGTTCCGTTGGTGCGAGAACAATACACAATAAGCAAAAGAAGTATGAACTGGTGGTACCTGATGCCATGAGTAAGATAGCCGATTCCGCCGCCGAGGGCGAGATGTATTACGACAAACCGGCGGGTATTATTTTGATGATCTCTGAGAGAAAGAGCAAATTTAAGTCGGTGAAGGAATACATGGATTGCAGTAACAGGCAACTTGAGGATCAGCTGAGGGTGTTTTATTCTGATTCTACACTTAAATTAATAAGTTGCAGCAGATCACGCTATTACCCTAAGGAAACGACAGTGCTGCACTTTTCCGTTGGCGTGCTTTCCGACGGATTTACCACTTGCCTGGTATACTTTGTCCACCATAAAGGAAATGACCTTCAGTTTTCTTTTACGTATAACAAGGAGGTAGCTAAACAAAGTTTGCAATACATAGACGACGTAATGCAAACCTTAAAATTAAAATAGTTGTCTTTTCGGTTATGGAACATTGGGAGATCCTGATCTTGTTTTTTGCAGTGGCGTTTATCTACGCGTCAGTGGGTTTCGGTGGCGGCTCAAGCTACCTCGCCATACTTACGTTATATGCCTTGCCCTTTCAGGAAATGAAACTCACCGCGTTGATCTGCAATATAATCGTGGTTACCGGCGGTACGGTCATATTCATTCGCAAAGGGCAGGTGGACTGGAAGAAGGTTATACCTCTTGTAGCCGTTAGCGTACCTATGGCGTTTGTGGGTGCAAGACTGAAACTGAGCCAGGATACTTTTTTCATCATCCTTGGCATAAGCCTCGTAGTTGCTGCTGTTTTGTTGTGGATCAAAACGCGTTATGGAAACCTGGACGAGGGCCTTGTTACAAATGACAATTATGCAAAAGATGCGGTTTTGGGCGGTGCGATCGGGTTTTTGTCCGGAATGGTGGGCATTGGCGGCGGTATCTTCCTGTCGCCCATACTCAACCTCATGAGATGGAATACGCCCAAAAAGATCGCCGCTACGGCAAGCCTGTTCATTTTAGTAAATTCCATCTCCGGTATTGCCGGGCAGTTATCCGTTAGGCCCGATAATCTTAATTTTGCGAGAATTGGTTTATTGTGCAGCACCGTTTTCGTTGGCGGACAACTGGGTTCGCGAATGGGTACAATAAAGTTTAACCAGCTTGTTGTGCGGCGCGTCACAGCTATTGTTGTATTAGCCGCAGGGGTAGAAGTGTTGGTGAAACACCTGCCGTGGTTTAAATAATTGATAATGACCCTGACCATTCTGGCATTTGGCGTAGCAAAGGATATTCTTGGAGGCAGTTCGGTTCGCCTTGACTCCGACAAAGAGCTGACCATTGGGCAGCTGAAGAGTGAACTGGAGCGATCGTATCCGGAACTGTGTCGGCTTACTTCTTTTGCGTTCGCGGTAAACAACGAATATGCCGGGGCTGAACAGGTAATACGTGAGCATGATGAAATTGCGATCATTCCACCGGTAAGCGGTGGCTAAATTTTTTATACCGACGATGACCAACATAGCTATATCTGCAACGCGATTGGACGTTCAGTCTTGCATCGATTGGGCCATGTCGCCACAGTCCGGCGGTATTGATGTGTTTATAGGCACGGTGCGACAAATGACCAGGGGCAAGGCCGTGAGGCGACTTGAATTTGAGGCCTATGAAAATATGGCATTGCATGAAATGGAGAAAATAGCTATTGCGGCAGCGAGCAAGTGGCCGGTAGATAAGATACTAATCCATCACCGGACTGGTAGTCTGGAAGTTGGTGAAGTGCCGGTTGTGATCGTTGTATCTGCGGCACATCGCGATGCGGCATTTGATGCCTGCCGCTATGCAATTGATACGCTGAAGCAAACCGTGCCCATCTGGAAAAAGGAAGTTTTTGAAGACGGAAGATCG
>CAYNGS010000505.1:0-3018 GCA_964396625.1 uncultured Flavipsychrobacter sp. | reverse complement strand
GGAAGCTGTGTAACGTATCGATATACGCGAAAATGAACTGGCGGGGTACGTCGACAGCAAAAACGGGCACATCCAGCATTTCGGCAAGGGCAAGGTAAAGGATACCGATCGTGTAAGCGTTGCCCTGCTTACTTTCCAGTACCTGGTTAATAAAAAAGTACTTGGGCTCGCGTTCGGTAAGTTCGTGCCCGTTCAGCTTATAAAAATTGTAGAGAATGCTGTTAAATACATTAACCTGCTCCAACGGGGTAAGGTAATTGTTCAGTTCCAGCCATATGTTGCGGCGTACCTGATCGAACTGGGTGAGTATCGCCGGTACATTCAGGTCCGGAAACTGAAAACGCGCAACCAATATGGCTCCGCGCAATAATTCAGGTTGTTTTGCTTTGCTCCATTCTAAGAAATCATGCTGCAGATCGTGGAAATGAACGCGATGTATCAATAATTCTATCCGCTCCTGTACGGCTTCATCGGCGGTTACTTCCCATAGCTGCTCAAGGTTGGGAATGATCTCCTTTCCGTAGTGAAACAACTTAGACGCGACGGTATCAAAAACCTCGTCATCCGGATCATCAATCAATCTTAAGAGGGCGGTTATTTCTTTGTTTGATTGCATAATTCTAATCTAAATTACGCAAAAAAATTATTTTCTCTTTCTCCCTTTCACATTTTTTTTCGGTGGGTTCGCCTTTCCTTCTTCTATTATCGCCTTCACGTCTTCCAAAGTAAGAGCTGCAGGGTCCTCAGCTTTTTCTTTAGGAATTTTATAGTTGCGCAACCCTTGCTTAATGTAGGGCCCGTATGGACCTTTCAGTATGCGGATCTTCTCCTTCTCAAATACCTTTATCTCGCTTTCTGCCTTGCTTTTACGTTTCTCTTCTATAAGCGGTGCCACTTCGTCCATTTCCACCGTATAGGGATCCATTTCTTTTTTCAATGAGTAGAACTGACCCGCATGTTGTGCATACGGCCCGAAACGACCGATGTTTATAATAACGTCTTCGCCTTCGAACGCGCCAAGGTTTCTTGGGAGCTTGAAGAGTTCCATAGCCTCTTCGAGGGTTATTGTTTCTATGCTCTGGTTGGTGCGAAGTTTTGCGAAACGTGGCTTTTCTTCGCTGTCCGCCACTCCTATCTGCACCATGGGGCCGAAACGTCCTAACCTTGCAACGATGGGTTTGCCGCTGACCGGATCGACTCCAAGTTCGCGTTCTCCTTTAGCGCGGCTCGCTGTTTCAATAGTGTGTTCTACACTTTCATGAAACGGGATATAAAAATCGTCTATCATTTTATTCCACAGCTGCCTTCCTTCGGCAATATGGTCAAATTCTGCTTCTATTTTTGCTGTAAAATCGTAGTCCATCACCTTACCGAAATGCTCGCGAAGAAAGTCAGTCACGACCATTCCGAGGTCAGTGGGGAATAACTTGTTTTTTTCGGCGCCTGTATTTTCACTTTCTGTGACCTTGGTTATTTTGTCATGCTGCAGCGCAAGTACCTGAAATTCTCTTTTTACACCTTCCTTATCTCTTTTCTCCACATAACCCCTTTGCTGCACGGTACTGATGGTTGGAGCGTATGTGGACGGACGACCAATGCCGAGCTCCTCGAGTTTCTTTACAAGTGAGGCTTCCGTGTACCGCGGTGCAGGCCTGGAAAAGCGCTCTGTTGCCAGCATGCGCTGGAGGTCGGGTTTTTGTCCTACAACGAGCGGGGGCAGCATACCTTCGTTCTCATCCTCTCCATCTTCTTCATCATGCCCTTCGCTGTATACTTTCAGGAAACCGTCGAACTTCATCACTTCACCCGTGGCAGTTAGCGGATCGAGCTGTGTGGATACCCCGATGCGGGCGGTAGTACGCTCCAGTTGTGCGTCTGCCATTTGGCAGGCCATTGTGCGTTTCCAGATCAAATCGTACAGGCGCGTTGTGTCTGCGTCGCCGTCGGTGGAAACGGTCATGTCAGTAGGCCTGATAGCTTCGTGCGCTTCCTGGGCCGATTCATTTTTGGTTTTATAAATTCGTTGCTGGTAATATTTTTCGCCGTATTGCGCTATCACTGAACCGCGTATGCCGTCAATTGCTGTTTCGGAAAGATTCACAGAGTCTGTACGCATGTAGGTGATATGCCCATTCTCATATAGTTTCTGAGCCAGCAGCATGGTTTTAGAGACAGAATAGCCTAATTTTCGGCTGGCTTCCTGCTGCAGGGTAGAGGTGGTGAACGGGGCCGAAGGCGATTTTTTACCGGGTTTCACCTGTACGTCCTTCACCTCATAAGTTGCACCAATACACTTTTCGAGGTAAGCTTCAGCGTTAGTTGCGTCCTTTAGTTTATCCGGGCCTTCGGCTTTAAAAGTGACTTTCTTCTTATTAATATCCTCGGCGCTGAATGTAGCCTCTATCTTGAAGCTGCTATTTACCTTGAATCTCGTTATATCGCGTTCCCGCTCCACGATCAGCCTCACAGCGACAGATTGCACCCTGCCTGCCGAAAGGTTATTGCGCATGCTCATCTTGCGCCACAAAACCGGTGACAGTTCAAAACCCACTATGCGATCAAGGATCCTACGTGCCTGCTGTGCATTTACGAGGTCCATGTTCACAAACCTCGGGTTATCTACAGCACGTTTTATTGCCGGTTTTGTGATCTCATGAAATACGATGCGCTTTGTTGTATATGGATCCAGGCCTAACACTTCGCACAAATGCCAGGAAATGGCCTCACCCTCACGGTCCTCATCCGTTGCCAGCCATACATCGTCAGATTTCTTCGCAAGCGACCTCAACTCCTTAACTACTTTTTGTTTGTCTTCAGAGATGATATATTTTGGAGTATAGCCATTTTTAAGGTCTATGCCCATATCTTCCTTTTCCAGGTCTCGTATATGGCCATAACAAGATTTTACTTCAAAATCGCTGCCCAATATTTTTTCAATGGTCTTTGCCTTTGCCGGCGACTCCACTATCAACAAATTTTTTGCCATTCAGGTATTTGTGTTTTTTTAATGCTGCAGGG
>CAYNGS010000504.1:0-3027 GCA_964396625.1 uncultured Flavipsychrobacter sp. | reverse complement strand
CACCGGGTCTGAAAACAACAGGGCCTTTTGGTACATGATATAGTGCTCAACACAGTTCCATGCCTGGCCATTGACCGTAAAGTCGCACTTATACCAATGGGAGAAGACCGAATCGGGACCGAAGTAGCAAATGAATTGGCTGTGCATCATTTGGCAGTGTTGAAGGGCATTCCTTTACCGGTTTCGCAAAGCTGCTTAAGGCTGTTGAGGTAATAACCCCAGTTGAAATTGAACCGGCCGTATTGCTCGTCTGTGATCTCATTGAAATATTCCTGTGTGAACGTGAGCTTCGTGCGGCCATTCGCGGGCTCGATGACAAAGAAGAACTTGTCTCCCTTCCAGTCCTTTTCGCCTCCAACGCACTCCCACTGAATTTTGTTGGGTTCGCACGGGACGACCTGCATTATGGGATTAAATACTGAGGCGAAATTGAAGTTGATGGTACCGCCCTGTATTGCCGAGCCGGAGGTATCGCCGGTCCACCAACCCTGCAGACCTTCTATGGTCGTAAGGGCGTTTGTGATCTTGTCAATTGAAGCGTTAATGTCGAGTACATGAAGAATTGTGCGTTTCATTTTTTTCAGTTTTTTAGTGAATAATAGTTGCTTGCTTCTTTTTGAGGTTCGTTTAGCTACTGTTTTGATAAAAATGCGAACCTCACGCTATAAAGACAATTGGATGTTTTCAAAAAGGACATTGGGACAAAAAAAAATTCCCCGGTCGGGGAATTTTTAAAAAAATGAACAGTAAATAACCTAATTGATGCCTTCCTCATGCCTTATTTCCCGGATCTCGATCCGGGCATCGGTCTCCTCAAACAGTGGGTTTGCCATCGCAATTTCCCTGGCTTCATTGATATCTTTAGCATAAACGAGGAAGTAGCCGGCGATCACCTCTTTACTCTCAATAAAGGGTCCGTCTTTGAAAACGCCCTTATTGCCGTGAAGCATCATGCCCTCATACTGAAGCGGTTGTGAACTTTTGTACTTCCCTTCCCGAGTCAGCCTGTCAATATAATCGCAAACCTTCTGTAAATGCTTTTTATGATGCTCGGCTTCCATGCCGTTGCAGTAATCGCCCTGGGTGCGGAGCAGCAAAAGATATTCTTTCATTGTTCAAATTTTAAGTGCTGACAGTAACAACATTAAGCAAAGTTAACAGTAACGGAATAAACAAGATACTTCTTTGCCGTCGCTTCGTTCTATTTTCTGCTGCCAGGAATATTGATGTTTGCCGCCTGATATTGATTGAAGTAGGTGATCTTCCCCTTTTCGATCTTCCATTGCTCGTGCATAAAGGAAGTATCGGCCTTCCCGTCCCTCGGGTACCTTCTCTCTACAGACCAGATATAAACCCAGTCCTCATTGCGATCAGCCAGGTGAACGCATTGCCACATGGAAATGTCAAATCGCAGTGAATCGAGGCCTGCATTGCCTTTCTTCGCCATGTTCAGCAGATCTTCAGCCCTGCCGTGAAATCTGAAACCATCTGCCGCGTCGTAAGTAACCGTATCGGCATAATATTGTTTCATGGCCGTTACATTGCCTGTTTCAAAGTTTTTCCAAACTGTGAGTACCCTTAGTAAGTATTCAGGATGGCTGGCGGTATATGCAGCCGATGAGTAAGTGGGCTTGTAAGGATAAGACGGGGTATCATTTTTCCATGACAATTGAATTAAGGCAATAAAAGCCAGCATCGTCAATATTATTAGTTTAACGGATTTCATTTTAGTTTTTTTTAGAAATCGATTTGAAAATGATTTGTAAGGTCTGGTTACCCACCAACAGGCATCATCGGGTGAACCTCGATCTTTGTAGGAATGTCCCTGAAAATAGGGTTGGCTTTTGCAATCGCGACCGCCTCATCTATGTCCTCAGCGATAATGTGAAAATAGCCTGCGATAACTTCCTTTGTTTCGTTAAACGGTCCGTCTTTCATCATACCGTCCTCGGATGTAACGATCCTGCTTCCCTTTGCAAGCGGTTGTGCTCCTTTGAGCTTCCCCTCCGTGAAAAGGTTGCTGATATAATCGCCTCCGTTTTTCATGTGTTGCTGAAGTTGCTCTGGCGAGAGGTCTGTCCATACGTTCCCCTCTGTTCTGATAAGTAATAAGAAATCTTTCATAAAATCCTGTTTTTCCTGGTATACCAGGTGGTGAAGAAATATTGTTTGTTTGCCATAATGACAAATGACGAATTAAAAAAGGGACATGCATTTTAAGATATTTTTTTACTGCATGCGTCGAGCCTCTTTTTCAGCAAGTCTTTTTCTGCCGGCAGAGCTGCCAATTGAATCGCGGTGTGTAGCGACAAGGCGGCATCTTTGTATCTGTTCAGCTGCATTAATAGCTCTGCTTCTGCGGAATAAAGCAAGTAGTAGGACTGAATAGATGCGATCTTTTTAATTTGCTCCAATGCAACCAGTGCTTCTTCAGGACCGCTTACTTTGGAAAGTGCAATGGTGCGGTTGAGCAAAACGACCGGTGAATTATTTATCCGGAGCAAGTTGTCGTAGAGGGACAGTATGCTTTTCCAATCCGTCGACTCGAAATCAGGCGCCGAGCAATGGTATGCCGAGATCATTGCCAGTATGCTGTACATGGAAAGGTGATCGCTGGCTGCTGAAAGTTCGAGGTTAGCGATCCCTTTCTGAATTAAGCTGCGATCCCACATCGACCGATCCTGTTCGGCCATGGTGAGCAGATTGCCCTCAATGTCCTGCCGGGATCTGAACCGCGATGCATTGAGCTGCATCAGTGCCAACAACGCGTATACAGAAGACTTATCGGTTATAGCCGGATGCTGTTCGATGATCCCGGCCAGCCGGATGGCCTCTTCACACAACTCGTAGCGGACGAGGTCGGAGCCTTTGGAGGCGCTGTAGCCCTCATTAAATAAGAGGTAGATGGTTTCCAATACTGTCTCTGATCGCTTCTCAAGGTCTCTCCCCTGCGGAACTTCGAAAGGAATTTTATCATCCCGGATATTCTGCCGCGCCCTGACCAAGCGTTTATTAATATTCTCTTCT
>CAYNGS010000503.1:0-3034 GCA_964396625.1 uncultured Flavipsychrobacter sp. | reverse complement strand
GTTCCTATAAAGAGGAAATATGATCAAATTAAGCATTTATAAGTCGCCTGTTCTGCAATGATCGTTACCTCACTATCTCTTTTATCATTAATTTAGCCCTCTATGCAAAAAATACTTGTCGCCAATCGTGGCGAGATCGCTATGCGTGTGATGCGCTCCGCAAAAGAGATGGGCATCAAAACCGTAGCCGTATTTTCAGAGGCAGACAGGAATATGCCCTTCGTTCGCTATGCCGACGAGGCTGTTTGTATCGGTCCTGCCCTTTCTGCCCAATCCTACCTCTGCGGCGAAAAGATCATAGCAGCCGCAAAAAAAACGGGAGCCGAAGGCATCCACCCCGGATACGGATTTCTTAGTGAAAATGCAGCTTTTTCAAAGGCCGTGTCAGACGCGGGTCTTCGCTTCATAGGCCCTTCAGCCCATTCCATAGAAATTATGGGTAGCAAGATCGGCGCAAAGCAGGCCGCAAAAAAATTCAACGTACCCATGGTTCCCGGCACAGAGGAGCCGGTGAGTGATATCGCAGAGGCGCGCAAAATTGCAAATGGCATCGGCTACCCCATCCTCGTCAAGGCTTCTGCCGGTGGCGGCGGCAAGGGCATGCGCGTGGTAAACAGCGAGTCTGAATTTGAAGAACAGATCCGTACCGCCAGGAGCGAAGCGCTCAGCGCCTTCGGCGATGATGCGGTTTTCATCGAGAAGTATGTCGGCTCGCCAAAGCACATAGAGATCCAGCTTATAGGCGACCAGCATGGCAACTATGCATACCTGTTCGAACGCGAATGCAGCATCCAGCGTCGCCATCAGAAATTGATAGAAGAAGCTCCGTCCAGTTGCCTCACCCCACAGATAAGGAAAGCCATGGGCGAATGTGCTATAGCCGTCGCACGTTCGTGCAATTACTACGGCGCCGGCACCGTCGAATTCCTGGTTGACGAAAAACTAAATTTTTACTTCCTGGAAATGAATACCCGCCTGCAGGTGGAGCATTGTGTAACGGAAATGATCACAGGTATCGACCTCGTCAAAGAGCAGATCAACGTGGCACGCGGTCACAAGCTTTCTTTTTCGCAGGACGACCTCAGCATAAACGGCCATGCCATCGAGCTGCGCGTATGTGCCGAAGACCCGCTGAATAACTTTTTGCCCGATACAGGCACTTTGGAGATGTATCAGCCGCCAAAAGGCCCCGGTGTGCGCGTTGACGACGGATATGAAGAAGGTATGGCCATACCTGTCTTTTACGACTCCATGATCGCAAAACTCGTTGCCTGGTCCCACACCCGGGATGAAGCGATTGAGCGCCTCTGCCGCGCCATCGACGAATACTATATCAAAGGCATACAAACCACCCTGTCATTCGGAAAATGGGCAGTACGGACAGAACCGTTCCGCTCCGGCAATTTCGACACCGGCTTCATCGGGAAGTATTACAAACCGGAATACCTCGACGAAGGGGACGCAGGGACACTGGAAGTTGCCGCTCTGCTCTCGGCCCATATCTGGGAAAAAGACAGGAAACAAGGTGCTGCCTCTTCCGCGCCAGTGCGTTCTGTCAGCAATTGGAAGCTTAACCGGCGTTAAATAATATCATTTTTTTAAGAAGCATTGCAAATATTACCATTTCAATAAAAAATTTACGAAATTTGTATTTCACCATAATATTTTAACCATGGCAAACGAAAACGAGGATATCAAAAAAGAAGGCGCCGACGGCAGCAGCGAAGAGCCGAAACACCATACATCGTGGGTAAAAAATATTATAGATAAGATACAGGACCTTGATACAGATTTCCCTTTATCCGGCGGAGAGGAAGATCCGCGCCCTGCACACCATCATACCGACGAAAAGCCTGAAGAAGAAGACGAAAAAAAAGAGGGTGAGCACCACAAATCCTGGCTGGGAAATATCATCGACAAAATTCAGGACCTCGATACCGATTTCCCCCTGTCAGGAGGCGAAGAAGATCCCCGCCCCGCCCATCACCACAAAAAGCCAGAAGACAACCCCGAAGAAAATTCCTGACTTTTCGTTACGACAACAAAAACCCAACGCACATTCCATCACATTAAAAACCAAATTCCACCGCATTAAAACCACACCACATTGAATAATCACATTATCTACAGCCATTTCTCATAAAGCAAACGGGTTACCCCATACCCTTCCCCATCCAGGAATTGGCGCATACGTGTATTATTTACTAGCGTGAACCTGATGATTCGTTTTACACCCTTGTTTATGTAGTGCTGCTCTATTGTTGCGTTCAGCATTCTGTATATCCCCAGCCGTCTGAATTCCTCGCTTACATAGCCATCACTGATGTACAGCTCCGGACCCTCATGTATCTCAATGCGACTGTCGTCCTGCTCCTCTACATATCCAAATATAAACCCCACGGGCGCACTGTTCACATAGGCCACCAGGCACAGCCCATTGCATTGCACCTGCATGGTCATTACGTGGCGCATATAGCTGGTTTCAATATCAGCCCATTGAGCGGTCTTGTCATACAGGCTATGCTCATGTATATGTAGCTCGTGCATCAGGCGTGATATGACCGGGTAATGGTCGGCTATAATTATCGGTAATATTTCTATTACTGCATCCATATAAAATAATAATGTGGGTCGAAACAATGTACAAAACTATTTTCAGAATGGCATGATACAACACAACAATAATGATTATGTATTCATCCCCGCCTTTTCTTACCTTAGCACGTGTATATCTAACGCCTGCTAACACCGGGCTGTCAACTTTTTTTGAATTTTAAATGAAGGTACAATTATTCATACCTTGTTTTGTAGACCAGCTATACCCCGAAACAGGGATGAATATGGTGAAAGTGCTGGAAAAACTGGGCTGCGAGGTCACTTACAATACCAAACAGACTTGCTGCGGACAACCCGCATTTAATGCCGGTTATAGAGATGAGGCAAAATCCGTTGCCACCAAATTCCTGCACGACTTCAGCGACAATTCATACATAGTCAGCCCTAGCGGCTCATGCACGGGCTACGTTCGCAATTA
>CAYNGS010000502.1:0-3044 GCA_964396625.1 uncultured Flavipsychrobacter sp. | reverse complement strand
AAGGCCGACATGGAAAAAATAGCGCAGGCAGTAACAAACGCCGGCTTCTCCCTGCGATACCTAAACGCCGACCTCTCGGTAGACAATTCCGTTTATACGTCCGGACAGTGCTTCACCTACAAAGGCGACCAATATGTATTTACTCAGCCGCCCAGGGATCAACTAAAAGGCGTGGTAAGACTGAAGTTCATTGGCAAAAAATTTCTCTCCAAAAATGAATTCAAAAAGATGGAACCGCTGACGACAGCCACCTGCAGCGGGGCAGCGGGGAAGGTCTATCACGTCGCCATTTAGGCACTGTAACCGACGAACCCAGCAACCCCAACCACAGGGGCTACAATCAATATAGTTACAGCTCAGACTTCACATAGATCACTCTTTCGGCCGGTTTTGAAGTATTGTTTGCAAGGAACACAGTAATTTTTACCTGTAGCGTGGTAGCGTCAGAAAGAGTATCGACCCATGAGCGCTTGAAATCAAAATTGTTTGTATGGGTGTCCGCATTGTCTTCATAGAACAAAGTGCCCGAAGCGCTGTCAGATATATCGGCATAGACACCTACGATCTCACCGGGGTAAGATACAAGCGCATTAACGGGTATCGTTTCCCCTTTGTGAAAAACCTGTCCATAGGTCAGATCGGTAAACAATACTGATACTGCCGTTGTGTCGACCGGCATGTTGTCCTTTTTCTGACACGATAACGCAAACAATATCATCACAAAAACCAATAAGTTTTTGAATTTTTTCATGATTTTTTTTGATTTTAGAATAGAAAAAATACGCTGGTCTCCAGGCGCGGGTTCACGGTTACATTATTTGCAGCATAGTTTTGGGCAAGCGGTATGCTGTACATGACCTTTGCGCCATACCGGCCATAGAACGACTGTGCACCAACAGTGCCAAACACAATCGTTCCTCCGCTGCTCTCATTCAGCCATTTGTTCTTATAGTTGTCGTAGTCATGAAGACTATACTCAAACCGCACGCCGCCCTGCGGCAACAATGACAATTTATTTTTCTGCCACCAATAAAATGCCAGCAGACCGCTATTGAGCCGGTTACCATACTTATAATCGGCAGTGTTAGCCGTTGTCATCGTATAGGACACATCAACGTTTGCTCCTACCTTTTGGCGTCTTACAGTATAGTTAGCGTTCACTATGAAATCCCATGAGCCGGTGCCTGCCTGTACATTCGGGAGACCTTCTTCGTCGAGAGTGGTAATGCCGGTATACTTTCCGGTTGGCATTTTCACGCCCCCTCCGGCAAGCAGGGTATGATGCCACACTTTGCAGTTGGAGTCATCTTTAACGATCACAACATTGGCCAGCAAAGAGGCATCACCGATGCCGTTCGTTTTGATCGCTGTACCTGCATCAGAACCCGCATTCAAATGATAAGGAACAAAACCAAACAACTGAACCCGGCTGCCTACATAATAACGACCCCATAGCTGAATTGTGTTATTGAATTCATATGCCCGCTCATAGTCGGTAGGATCCATTAAAGACGGTTGTTTGGCGGTGAAGCTGGTGTATTGGTATTGAACGCCAATGAATTGTTTATAAAATTGCGGCAGTATGCCAAGATATTGGTTGCTCGCCGAACAACCGCATAAGTCGCAGGAACGGGCATTATAAGCGGCGCCCGCCAAAAAGACGATAAAAAGTAATGATCGCATGTTTGTTTTTTTGACCGCATACCCGAATGACAAGGCAATCGGTACACGAAATGAATAAATAAATGGTGGCCGGAACCGACGCGCAACAGATCTAACCAAAAAAACTAAGCAGCTGGTGGGTGGAAAACGCTAGAATGAAACGAGAATGTTCTCAGATCATCTCGGTTGAAATAATGATTGGGAACCGGCTCGACAAAAGCCTGCCAGACGGCAGGCACATGATCTGTAAAGAAAAGAGTCACGGTTTGTTCACTTTTTTGATTGCGGGGAGAAGGGACTTGGTCCTTTCCCTCCTTAGCAAGCCTCTTTTTAAGGCAGCATTTACCGTCGCAATGCATTTTGGGCTTACCTCTGTTTTCACAAAGATTTTTTGCTATATAATCTTTATTGGCATAATACTGCGCTACGATCACCACCTGGCTAAAGGTTTGGAGCAATATGCCAGCAAAGGCTAGTATGGCAATAAATTTTTTCAAAGCGTGGTAAACAACCTGATTTTACAAAACAAAGATACGGAGTACTAATTCAATTTCGTTAAATTTATGGTCAGGAAAAAATATGACTTCTATCATTTTGACATGAAAAAAGTTCCGGGGTTTATTTTAGCCTTCTTCTTTATACAGACCGTTTGCGCCCAGGAGCTATATAATCTCACAGCACCGGCCAGCACGTTGTCCAAGGGCACCCTTGGCGTGCGGCTATTCGATGAAAGCTATAGTGAGTCGGGCCTGGTCCGTAAGATAACCGAACTTAAAGCTATGTACGGGCTAACACCTAAATTGACACTGATCGCATCAGCCGTTGCGTCCGACTACCATTCGTTGAACCTGCCCCTTGATTTCATCGTTCATGACCACTCAGGCGGGGGAGCGCCACCCGGCGCCTACAAACCGGCGGTGGTACCCTACCCCTTCATATTTGCCGGCACCGACCTTTATGCGCAATATCGTTTTTATTCTTCGGACGGCGAGCAGACACATTTCCGGATCGCAGCATTTGGCGAGGGCTCTTATGTGCGGATAGCCTCGCACCTTGCAGAGCCTGAACTACTGACCCATAATAGTGGCATCGGTGCCGGGTTGATCGCCACTTATTTGAAATCGCATTTCGCGGGCACCGTAACGGCAAGTTATACCGTTCCTTTTGAGTACAGCGGCAACTCGTTTGATAAGTACGGGGGCGTGTACCCCACCACCATCATTTATGGAAACGCCCTCAACTACGATCTCGCCCTGGGATACCTGCTTTTTCCCCGGCACTATACAAGCTATAAGCAGACCAACATAAATATTTACCTGGAGTTCCTCGGCAGGTCTTACGGAGCTGCAGATGTAACCCAACAGGACGGGACGGTCACGGAT
>CAYNGS010000501.1:0-3053 GCA_964396625.1 uncultured Flavipsychrobacter sp. | reverse complement strand
TCGTAAACAAAACTGTATTTTTTAAGCAATGGTATTTTTTGAAATTGCGACTTCGAAAGCCGCTGCAGGTCCACTTCCAACCGGTTGTAAGCTTCATATTTGTAGTTATCCGTTCGGTCAGGGTTGTTGTACGGTTTTCGGGCAATAATATGCCGCATAAGAATAACAGCCGGATCCTCGCCGGCATGTATCACTACTTCCTTAAGTGCATTGTTCGAGCGTTCCAGTTCAGCAATGAAATTGTATTCATGCTGGCTTTTACGAAGGATCTTTATAACAGGCCTGTAGCCCATCGCTCCTATATGGAGTGTATCTGCCGGCAGTTTATCAATGTTTATAATAAAGTTCCCGTCAAGGTCCGCGGCAGTGCCCGTATTCGTATTTGGGAAAAAAATAGTTGCGAACGGGATGCCTTCGCTGGTGTTCTGATCTTCCACTTTACCATTTATTATGTACCCTTTGGGAGATGCTGCGGCAACCTGCGGAGGCGCAGTGTCCTTAACTACGGACTGAACGGGCGTGTCAATGACAGGTTGCAAGGTATGTGGTGAATCCACACGACGTAAGGTATCGGTTGCCTGGGCAAACAATGACTTATTAATGAACAGTAGGCAAAAAACAAAAATGATAGTCTTAAAAGTCATAAGCAGTACTGCCCAATCTTTTGGCAATGTAGCAAATTGCAGTAAGTAATAAAAAATTCACCTTTATTCCTTCAAACTTTACAGTATGTATAACAAATATAGGGTCAATATCCGCTGCCCGTGTATCTGATTTCAAACAAATACGCTCCTGAAACTTAAGGTACTACATGTATACAAAAAAGCAGCCCTTTTACAAAAGGGCTGCTTTCAAAAAAAATCGCTGTCTATTTCATCGACTCATACTTCTTGCGCATGTCGGCCGATTTGTCCATTTTGTTCTGACGCGCATACACTTCCTTAAGCGCCAGCAGTGTGGACTTGTATGTCTTCTTGTCCTCATCTTTCAGGCTGCCTTCATTTGCAGAGAGCACGCTGTAAGCCTTTTCGAAATAAGGTTCTGATTTTGTAAAAAGTTCATCACGGCGCACCTTCAGGTTGTCATACTTCTTCTGATCGGCATCAGATGTGCCGGTGATGGCGTTCATCTGGTCATTGTAGTCTGTAGCCTGGTTGTAGTAGAGCGCGCCGAAGTTATAATTATAACCTGCGTTATCAGGCGATATTTTTATAGCACGTTGGAACGCATCTTCCGACTTGGCAGTCAGTTCGGCAGCATTTGCCGGTTTCTTGCCTTCTTTCGGATTGGCCATACCGAGATAGGTCGTGGCAATATTGAACATGATATCAGCATTATTGGGTTCCTTGGTGGCAGCTTCTTCCAGCTTTTTCACCAATTCATCCTGCTTACCTGATGTGATGTAGTAGTTCAGCTCGTAATTCCTCAGCGTAACGTCATCAGGGAATGCTTTTCTCGCTTCCTGTATCGTCGCAAATGCCTCGGCAGTGTTCTTTTGCCTGTTGTAGGCATCTATAAGACACTCATAAATTGAAGGTGTTTTTGTGATCGGGTTGTTCTTCACAGCAGAAAGCAGCGGTATCGCCTCTTCATACTTACCAAGATAGTAGGCGCTGTTCGCCAGTGTCTGGTTCGATTCCGCAGAAACAGTGTCAAACTGCCTGGCAAACTGGCTCTTTTCAAAACGTTTGCCTTCATTCATGTCATGTATCTTAATGACATTCTTCATGTAGTCGGTGGCATCAGAAAGCTTTTTGTCGTTATATGCCTTGGCGCCATCATTGTAGTAGAGGTAGGCAGCCATCAGCAGCAACTGGTCAACAGTTGCTTTTTCGTATTCCGGCTTCACTTCGGTAAGCTTGTAAAGCGCCTGAGTACCTTCACGGTACGGGCTGCCAGCCTTGAATTTTTCAGAGTTCTGCATGGAAAAGTATATCTGGGCCTTCGCAAACAATGCCTTTGGTTTCTCCTTTGTTTCGGGACTTTCCATGGCCTTGTCTATATCTGTCTTGGCCTCTTCGAGGTTGTTTGCTTTAAGAGCCGTAAGGGCTGAAACTACATATTTGTCTTGTGCGATGCCGGGCAAAGACATACCCACTGCGGCGATAATCAGAATTGCTTTTTTCATTTATTATACTGTTATTAATGCAAATTGCGTTTTTTATTTGATTTTTAATAATTGTGTTTACTCTTCTGTCGGCGGCATTGTTTCGCCTTCTGCCGACCCTGCTTCATCTTCAGTCTCCGCATCTTCGGCATCATCATCCTGCTCAGCAATACGCGCTATTGCTGCAATGCGGTCGCCGTCATCGATGTTGATAAGCTTCACACCCTGTGTAGCCCGTCCGGCTTCCCTGATCGCTGACACCTTCATACGGATCGTTACACCCGATTCGCAGGTGATCATGAGGTCGTCCTTTTCTTCTACACCAAGCAAGCCAACGAGCGCCCCGGTTTTCTCCGTGATGTTGATAGTCTTAACTCCCTTTCCGCCGCGGTTGGTGACACGGTAAGACAGAAGGTATTTCTGAACGTTGCCTTCAGCATCCGGAAGTTCAACAAGGTTGTACAGATCATCAACATTGTCATCGGGACCGGCCTGCTCCAGGAACGGAGTACGCTTTCCAAGGCCTTTTTCCGACACAACAAGTATCTGCTTTGTCACATCATCTTTCGACACACAGATCATACCGATAACTTCATCGGTATTTTCGTCCAGCTCTATACCAAACACACCGATTGCGCCCCTGCCGGTTGCCCGCACCTTATCCTGCGGGAAGCATATCGCCCTTCCGCTCTTCACCGCCATCATAATATAATAGCCTTCACGCGTCAGTGATACGTCCAGCAACTGATCACCTTCCTCTACTGTAATGGCTATGATACCATTGGCACGGGGCCTGCTGAAATCTTCAAGTTTTGTTTTCTTTATAATGCCCCTCTTAGTGCAGAGTACCACGTAGTGTGAGTTTACAAATTCCTCATCTTCAAGTTGCGGCACGTCTATCACCGTACGTATCTTATCATCAGGTGGTATCTGTATCATGTTTTGT
>CAYNGS010000500.1:0-3057 GCA_964396625.1 uncultured Flavipsychrobacter sp. | reverse complement strand
CCAGCGCCATATCATACGCCTGTGCCTGCGCTTTGCGGGTAGCCAGGATCTCGTCAACGTATTTAAGATTTACAAGACCCATAGCCGCGTGGAACTCAGAATTTTTTCCGTTTATACCTGCATTGTCGAATGTGTCCGGCCCGCTGTGCCCGAAGTTTCGCAGTCGCGACATAGTTTTTACCAGCTCTGGTTCATTGGTGAAAACAGCGCCGCCCTCAATAGTGTGAAACACCTTCGTGGCATGAAAACTTGTGGTTGAAATATCGCCAAATTCAAAAATGCTGCGCCCTTTATATTTTACCGCAAATGAGTGGGCCGCATCATAGATCACCTTCAGTCCATGTTTTTTTGCAATTTTTTCTATCTGGTCCACATCGCATGGGTTTCCATAAACGTGGGTTGCCATAATAGCGCTGGTTTTGGGAGTAATGCGCTCTTCAATTTTTGCCGGGTCCAGGTTTAAGCTATGCGGGTCGATATCGGCGAACACAGGTGTACACCCTTCCCAGATGATGCTGTTGGTTGTAGCCACATAGCTGAATGGCGTTGTGATGATCTCCCCGGATAGTTTGAGCGCCTTTATGGCGATTTGCAGCGCTATGGTTCCATTGCCCAAAAAAAGTACGTGATTTACCTTAAGGTATGCCTTCAGTTTTAACTCAAGGTCGTTGACCAGTGGGCCATTGTTTGTGAGCCATTCCCTTTCCCAAATACCTTCAAGGTATTTTTGGTACTCCTCCAGTTTTGGCAGAAAAGGTTTCGTGATGTTGATCATAAACGATTAAGTTAAGGTGAAATTTAGTTTCGGCCGGACAGCTCCCAGCCATTTACCGTACCAGTTTCCATCTCTCTGGTCATCAAAAACTTCGAAGGTCAGCAGTTCTTCAATAGCGTATAAGATGACCGAAGTATTCTTTACAAAGAGCAGGTTTACGGTATAGATGTCGTCGTTTAAAAGATTGCCGGGTATATCGAGTGTGCTGCTGTACTGTTTGCCTTTTTTCAAAGCGACAGAGCTCGTGCCCACATTGAAAATACAAACTCCTGAAGAAGTGTACAGCAAAAGACTTAGATTGATCTGGTTGTCATCGGTATAGTTTATGAAATCAAAATGAAGCCGGAGACTGGTGCTCACCGTTATCGGATCGTTTGGATTGGCCAGTTCCACCTGCACTTCTGCACGCACTAACTTTATGAACGAGTTGCCGGGGGCTTCATCTACAGTATTCCATTCCCTGAAGAGACAATTTTTTACGTCTTTGTTCAGGTAGTTAGTTATTACTTTTTCGGTTTGCCCGGCATCCTCAAGCTGGCCCGACTTCAGATAAATGGCAGACTTACAGAGACTTTGCACTGCCTGCATATTGTGGCTCACAAAAATAATAGTGCGGCCATGACTCGCCACGTCTCCCATTTTACCGAGGCATTTTTTCTGAAATTCGGCATCGCCCACCGCGAGTACCTCGTCTACGATCAGTATTTCCGGCTCAAGATGAGCTGCAACTGCAAAGGCAAGCCGCACATACATACCGGACGAGTACCTCTTTACCGGTGTGTCCACATACAGTTGCACGCCGGCAAAATCTACTATTTCATCAAACTTGCGGCTGATCTCTTTTCTTGTCATTCCCAGGATAGCCCCGTTCATATAAATGTTCTCCTTCCCGGTAAGCTCGGGGTGAAAACCGGTGCCTACTTCGAGCAGGGAGGCGATCCTGCCTTTGACTTTTATGATGCCATCTGTAGGTGTGGTAACTCTCGATAGCAATTTGAGCAAGGTCGATTTGCCGGCACCGTTCTTACCTATGATACCAAGAGTGTCGCCTTGTTCAACCTGAAAATTTATGTCGCGGAGCGCCCAGGCGTACTCACTCTTGCTCTTCTTTGTCCGGTCGTTCTCAATGCCGATCTTACGGTATGGGTCTTCCTTGCCACGCGCGAGGGCCCACCATCTTTTCAGGTCGTGGCTGAGCGTGCCGGTCCCCACCTGCCCGAGGCGGTATAGTTTGCTGATGTTTTCAGCTTTTATGACTACCTGTTTGCTCATTATTTCTATACCGTATCAATAAATCGCTTTTCCACCCTGTTGAAGATAACAATACCAAAACCTAAAAAAAACAGCGTAACGATCGTGCTGTATACAAGCCAACTGACATCAAACACGCCGTTGCCCAGAAAGCCATACTTAAAGGCCTCGAACAGGGAGGTAAGCGGGTTGATAAGAAAGAAAATCCTTTTTTTGCCCTGAACCTCAGAAAGTGGTATAATAACAGGTGTAATGTACATGGCCAGCTGCACGCCAAAGCCGATCAAAAAATTCAGGTCCCTGTACTTGGTAGTAAGTGATGTGATGATAATGCCAAGGCCGAGGCTAAGTAAGACAATGATCAGAAGCCACAACGGGGTGAGCAGCAGGTACCAGTTTGGCGTAACCGACTTTGCCACGAATATGTAGTACAATAGAAAAACGACGAACAAACTGAACTGGATCAGGAATTTTACAAGACCGGAAACAACTTTTGCAAGTGGCAGGATCAGGCGGGGAAAATACACCTTGCCAAAGACAGATGCATTGTCGCTAAAGGTTTTGGAGGTTGTATTGAGCGTATCGGAAAAATAGTTCCACAATATGCTGCCAATGAGATAGAAAAGGATAGCCGGAATGCTGCCCGTAGAAATTTTGGCAATATTGTTGAAAATAAGGAGGAACATAAGAGAAGTGAGCATTGGCTGTATCACAAACCAGATAGGGCCCAGTATTGTCTGTTTGTAAACGGTGATGATGTCCCTTTTTACAAACATCAGCAGCAGGTCGCGGTAACGCCACAGCTCTTTAAGATTAATGTCTAAATACCGGCGGTCTGAAGTGATGTATATATCCCATGTGTCGGTATCATTACTCGCCGTATTGTGAACCCTAGCGTGCGCCCCTGGGGCCGTTAAGTAAAACGTTATTATTTTTTCAGGGATTTGAACCAGCCCAATATGCCTTTTTTCTTTGTTTCGGCATAATACCCGTTGCCATAGGACCCGTATCCGTATCCATAACCGTATCCA
>CAYNGS010000499.1:0-3059 GCA_964396625.1 uncultured Flavipsychrobacter sp. | reverse complement strand
AGTAAAGGCGGTAATAGGCGGTGAAGGAAACGGCGGCGTTATAGTTCCCGAGCTGCATTACGGCCGGGATGCGCTGATCGGTATAGCACTATTTCTCACACATCTTGCAAAATCGGGTAAATCGGTGAAAGCGTTGCGCAGCACTTATCCCGATTATTTTATCTCAAAAAACAAAATAGAGATAGGCGACGACGTAAATGTGAAGCAGATATTCGAGCAAATAAAAAAGAAGTATAAAAAACAACCCATCAATACCGAAGATGGATTGCGCATAGATTTCGATAACGACTGGGTGCATCTGCGCACCTCCAACACAGAGCCCATCATCCGCATCTACTCCGAAAGCGGATCTGAGACTACAGCAAACAACATCGCAAAACGAATTATGGAGGATATCAAGGAGATGATGCTGATGAAGGTGGAATAATTCGGCGAAAAATAGTTTTCGAAAAAGCATAAAAAAAGCGGCAGAAATTTGCCGCTTTTTCTTTAATTTTTTTGGTTTACCACCCCAACAAATATGCGAATATCAACGGAGCTACAATGGTAGCATCGCTCTCTACAATGAACTTAGGTGTGTCGATATCCAGCTTGCCCCAGGTGATCTTTTCGTTTGGCACGGCACCGCTGTATGAACCGTACGATGTTGTGCTGTCGCTGATCTGGCAGAAATAGCTCCAGAACGGCACGTCATGCCATTCGAGGTCCTGGTACATCATGGGCACAACACAGATCGGGAAATCGCCAGCTATACCCCCGCCTATCTGGAAGAAGCCTACGCCCTTACCGGCAGAATTGCTGCGGTACCAATCCGTAAGCCACATCATGTATTCAATACCACTCTTCATAGTAGAGGGTTTCAGTTCGCCTTTTATGCAGTAAGACGCGAAAATGTTGCCCATGGTGCTGTCTTCCCATCCGGGTACTATTATCGGTATGTTCCGCTCTGCTGCGGCTATCATCCAGCTATGCTTTGGGTCTATTTCGTAGTCGGCTTTCATCACCTCGCTCAGCAACAGCTTGTACATATACTCGTGAGGGAAGTAGCGTTCGCCCTTGTCCTGGGCATCTTTCCATATTTTGAAGATGTGACGTTGTATTCTGCGGAATGCCTCCTCCTCGGGTATACAGGTATCCGTCACGCGGTTAAAGCCCTGCTCCAGCAGTTCAAATTCCTCCTTAGGCGTCAGGTCACGATAGTTGGGCACACGCTTGTAGTGCGTATGTGCCACGAGGTTCATTATGTCTTCTTCAAGGTTAGCGCCGGTGCAACTGATAATATCAACCTTGCCGGCACGTATCATCTCAGCAAACGAGATACCTAATTCGGCTGTGCTCATTGCGCCTGCAAGCGATACCAGCATTTTGCCACCTTCGAGCAAATGCGTCTCGTATCCTTTAGCAGCATCTACAAGTGCGGCCGCGTTAAAATGACGGTAGTGATGTACTATAAACTGCGATATAGGACCCTTGTTCATTTTTTTTGTTTTTTTATGTATGAATTAATTTAAACTAAAAAGCAAGCAAATTGCTCTGCATGCTTTTAGCGTTTTATCGTTAATATTTTCGTTCAGCACTTTACTTCAGGGCGCAGCTACTAACTAACAGCCTCACCCTTTGCCACAAATTGTTTAACCCACTCTGTCGTAATGGACTTCGGCCGCTCAATGGGGAAGCCAAGAGCCCGGTCCCAGCAAAGGCTGGCCAGTACGCCCAAAGCACGTGACACACCAAACAGCACGGTGTAGAACTCTTCTTCCACCAGGCCATAGTGTTTCAACAGGGCGCCGGAATGAGCGTCCACGTTGGGCCATGGATTCTTGATCTTGCCCGTACCTTCCAGAATTGGAGGCGCCACCTCATATATGTTCCATACAGTCTTAATGATCGGATCATCGGGGCAATGACGTTTTGCAAATTCCATCTGGGCGGTGAAGCGGGGATCGGTCTTGCGCAGTACTGCGTGTCCGTAACCCGGCACAACTTTGCCGGCAGTAAGTGTCTTATGTATGTAGTCTGCTATTTGCTCTTTAGTAGGAAGGTCGGAGTTAAGCTCCTTGCACATTTCTTCTATCCAGCGAATCACTTCCTGGTTGGCCAGGCCGTGCAGCGGACCTGCAAGACCGGTCATACCTGCCGCAAACGATAAGTAAGGATCGCTAAGGGCAGAACCCACAAGGTGCGTTGCATGAGCCGACACATTGCCACCCTCGTGATCGGCATGAATAGTAAGATATAAGCGCATGAGCTCCTTGAAGCTTTCGTCTTCATAGCCCAGCATATGTGCGAAATTGCCCGACCAGTCGAGCATTCCATCCGGCTGTATATGCTCGCCATTTTTGTATTTGCGCCGATAGATATAGGCAGCCACACGCGGCAGACGCGCGATGAGCGTCATCGTATCTTCATAGATATAGTCCCAGTGGTCCTTCTTGCTGATGCCATCGTTATATGCTTTCGCAAATTTAGATTCCGTGCCGAGGGCCAGGATGGCGGCAGTGAACTGCGTCATCGGGTGTGCGGAAACAGGAAATGACTCGATAACATCGAACACATAGTTAGGAACATGCGAACGACGCGCCCAGGTTGCAGACACATGATCCACATCATCGTGCGTCGGAACAGCGCCTATTAACATCAGGTAAAACAACCCCTCAGGCAGTGGCTCATTGCCGCCTCCATGCACCTTGGGCAGTTTCTCCCTCAGCTCGGGAATAGAAAAACCCCGGAACCGTATTCCTTCATTTGAATCTAACAGTGATGTCTCCGTGACAAGTCCGGTGATACCACGCATGCCCTGGTATACCTGGGCTAAAGTAACGTCCTCAATTTTTTTGTTACCGTATTGCTGAATAATGTTCTTGATTTCTTTGTTCTGCTCGTCTGCCTTTATTTTGAAAAGGTCTTTAATGTAACCCATATATGCTTTAGATTATGGTAACGGGAATTTTAACGGACACAAAGGTACTAAGAACGGTGAAACTATAAACTGAACGGCAATAAATTTAAATTCATTAATGCGCAATCGTCCCATAATTACGATTGCGCCGTTATATAAC
>CAYNGS010000498.1:0-3065 GCA_964396625.1 uncultured Flavipsychrobacter sp. | reverse complement strand
AAGCACAATATCGAGGTGGAGGACACCGGCAGTTTTGTACTGAAGGCAGCAAATAATGCCATCGTAAACTTCAATTTCACCACATGCGCTTATGAGCGCAATATGGAGGGATCACTAACGATATTTGCTGAGCACGGCACGGTGAAAATAGGCGGTCAATACCTGAATACGATAGAATATCAAAAGCTGGCTACCGCTACCCTGCCCCATATCAACATCTCGGCAAAGGCCAACGACTATGGTCTATACCAGGGGTCTATGAGCAACCACGACAAAGTCATTCAAAACGTGGTTGACGTACTGTTTCATAACCATGCAGTGATGACGAGCGCAGTAGAGGGCCGGGAGGTTGTGCGTATTATAGAGAAAATGTACAGCGGAGCTGAAAAGAAATAGTCGCGCCGTTCAGGAGTTCCGTCGCAGCATTCATCACGCCGGCATACCGGTTTTATCGTTTATATTCTATATCGCTGATTTTTATATAGTTAGTTTTTTTGATAATTTACCCGATTATCCGGTAATTAATATACTCCCCAACATTTTAGTTATTCGCTTCATTTTTTTTGTATTTGGAATCTCCTCTTAGTACATTTAGATTTCGGGAAATACTTATTAATAATTCGTAAAAACAGAATAGGATTATTTTTTAGTTGTTTCCATAAATTTATTTTAGTTATTCACCTATGTTTTTAGTCTTGCTATTTTAACAAGAAGTTACTATGTTGATTGCAATATTCATAACATATACAATTTCAGTCTATAAAAAGCAACAATAATTTTTATGTGACTTTATTTTTTATGTATAATGAAGTTTAAATAGATTTGAGCATATTAACAAACAGAAAACACAGCACAACCCATTCATATGCTATCCAAAAAAGTACCTTTACACTATCTTCTGTTATCGAGCTTAGTTGCCAGTGCTATCACCTTTCTTTATCTCAAACATGAAAGTGTTGTAAACAATGACGCCGTAGAAACAGAAACTTCAGCTACCACGCCGGCTCAAACTGTTGCAGGATCTGAAACAGAATACGGAATAAAACGCCTGAGTGGCTTTAAATATGTAGCCCCCATCATTGCGGCCGGACCAACGAAAGAGTCGAGCCAGTTTACCCAGTTAAAAGGAGATATTACAAACCTGATAAATAAAGAAAAAGCTACGGGTACTGTAAGCTCAGTATCTGTTTACCTGAAGAGCTTTTCATCATCAAATTGGATGACCATTAACCAGGAAGAACGTTATGCACCCGGTTCATTGCTTAAGGTTGCGGTGCTTGTCACTTATCTGCGCATGTCTGAAGGCATTCCAAATCTGCTGAAAAAAGAAATGGTTTATCATGGCGACAGAAGGTTTAAGTTCCCTGTAGAACATTATATGTCTGATACAGTGAGGGAAGGTCGCAAGTATACTGTTGCAGAGTTGCTGCGCTACATGATCAAGCACTCCGATAATAAGGCCACAGTCTTCCTCGAGAATTATATGGATACAACCATATTCAAAAGGGTATTTTCAGATATCGGGATGAAGGATATCCATTTTGACGATGCAAATTATACGCTGAGTGTAAAGGAATACTCGAGGCTGATGAAGGCACTGTATAATGCCGGCTACCTCGGCGCCAACAATTCTGAATTTGCCATTTCAATGCTTACAGAAGGCACTTTCAGGGAAGGCATATTAAAAGAACTACCAAGAACAACTGTAGTTGCTCACAAATTTGGCGAAGCTGGAGATCAGTATCATCATGAGTTGCATGAGTCGGGTATCGTTTATCTCAATAACAACCCCTACCTGCTAACGGTTATGACAAAGGGCACGGACTGGGACAGATTGTCTGAAACAATCAGCCATATCTCTAAGCTGGTTTACGACAAGACCTTGGTTCCCCTGGATGGCGCGCCGACCTATAAGATTCAGGCAGAAAAATAGCCCATCTTAATACCTATTTGTTTGTTGAATTCCGGCAGCAGTGCCCTTAGTTCCTTAGGCACATAGTCCTCTACAAATTGCCATGCGCTTCCCTTATCGCAATTCATCGTAAAGCTGTTAACGCAGGAACCGCCCCTCACGAGGTTTACGGCGATATATGCAGCGTCCTCGCCATTCTTGCAGTAATTGAAAGAAATATCAGTTTTGATGCCGTTGATCACCACCGGCACCGAAAAGATCAGCTCAGGTGAAAACAGTGATGCTGACTCAAATTCTTCCTCATCGTATTCCGACTCCATGCTTAAAGGTAAGCTTATATCGCAGAACAGGTGGAATTAGTAATTTAATACTGAATTAAAGACACCTATCCCTTTACGCAGTAAATTTATGCTTCAAAAATATAGTTATGACGCGCGCCGGGTTCACCATCTTCACGCTCCTGCTAACCATCAATGTGTGGGCGCAAAAAAATAAAGTATTGCTGCCCAATGGCTGGTCGCTGACGCCCGCCGGAAGATCCGTGAAACTGGGCGATCTGCCTTTGAATATGACTGCATCTAAAGACGGGAAGTATATAGCAGTGACCAACAACGGTGTAGGAAGGCAGACGATTCAGCTCATAAATGCAAAAACCTATGCTATACTGAACACGGTTGATATAGCAAAAAGCTGGCTGGGTCTTAAGTTCAGCGGCGATGGTAAGTTCTTGTACGCCTCCGGTGGCAATGATAACCGTATTGTAAAATATGCGGTGAAGAATAGTAAGCTGGTGATAGCAGACAGCCTCGTGCTAGGAAAAAAATGGCCCGAGAAGATATGCCCTACCGGAATAGATATAGACGACAAGGCGCAAAAACTTTATGTGGTCACCAAAGAGGATAACTCGCTCTACGTTATTGGGCTGCAGACAAAGGAAATGAAAAGGGTTCTGCTCAGCGCCGAAGCTTATACCTGCCTGCTGTCGCCCGACCGGGGCATACTGTACATATCACTTTGGGGCGGCGGCAAATTGCTCACCTTCGATACTAAAAAAGGCATAATAACAGACTCAGTGACTGTGGGGCGCAATCCCAACGACATCTGCATCACGAAAAACGGGAAGTATTTGTTTGTTGCCAACGCGGTGGACAAT
>CAYNGS010000497.1:0-3073 GCA_964396625.1 uncultured Flavipsychrobacter sp. | reverse complement strand
AGCGGGCTTGATGGGGATATTCTTTTTGCCGGCCGTATCATCACTTGAAAACGTCACCTCAATTTTACTGCGGTTGTGCGTGAAGCCGGCGGCAAAAGATACCTTGGACTCGTAGTCCTCATCCGTGAGCATGCGGGCCATATTACTGCCCAGGCTGCCATTGTAATTTTGTATAAAATCTGCAGCGCTCTTCACCGATGCCTCTATTTTCTCCTGCACCCGAACCCGCTCAAACCTATACGTATTGGCGCCATTCCATGCAAGCAGAGCAAACAATCCAGGCAGCACCAGCGCGAAGATATAGATGATGAGTCTGCCTCTTTTCATGCAGCTAAAGTAAAGTGAAAAGCATTGCCACAAAACCATTTTAGGTTATTTAACGTGGTTTAACCTTAATGCAGTTTCAAGAATAATGCGCCCGGTAGCTTTGTGAAAAAATCGCAATTATGAAAAAAACACTTTTAATGATCGCATTAATGCCATGCAGCGCCTTCGGGCAGAACACACAAGCGAACAGTCAAACCGGGAAACCTTCCGTAGTGGTGCACTACGAAAGAGCCCGTATGCAAAGTGACGTCATGACTACCACTTTCAGCAAAAAGCCGGGCGACATCACCATCTCCAATGATACTTTGTACTTTCCGGGTCCGGTGGAAATAAACATGAACAGGCCGAGGCGACAAAAGCGCACCAATGAGCGCGAGGGCGAAATGGTGATCGCGGAAAACGTCAGCATATCCGATGGCGCAAATCCTGTTTCGCTCACGGCCGACAAGCTCAGGTTCAACAATGAAACAAAGAGAGGCACGCTAAGCGGCAATATCACAACCACACACAATGGCGTTGTAAAGGTAATAGGCGAGACGGCCGAGATCGACCTCAGTAACAACGAATATAAGATCGTAAGTATCCGCTGAGAATGGATTAACTACAATTAACCAAAAATCTTCCTTTTTGATTCATAACTCTGATATTTTTGTAATGTTCATCTTCAAATCTTCTTTATGAAAGCAAACAAATTGTCTGTAGTAATACTAATGCTTATCGCATTGATCATCTGCAATACAGCCTTCGCCCAAAAGAAATCAGCAGTGAAGGCAGCCCCGATGGGCATCACAAAGATCACCGAGGTGGAGGGAATAGCAGAATACAAACTGCCGAATGGACTGCATCTGCTGGTCTTTCCCGATCCCTCAAAGCCAAACATAACAGTGAACATTACGTACCTTGTTGGCTCACGGATGGAGGGCTATGGAGAAACGGGCATGGCGCACCTGCTGGAACACATGCTCTTCAAAGGCTCACTGCATCACCCAAAGGTGCCTGATGAGCTTACCGCACACGGCGCGCGCCCTAACGGAAGCACCTACTTCGACCGCACCAACTATTTCGAAACCTTCCAGGCTACCGATGAAAACCTGAACTGGGCATTAAGCCTCGAATCAGACAGGATGATAAATTCCTTCATCTCTGACAAGGACCTGAAAAGTGAATTCAGTGTGGTGAGAAACGAATTTGAGATGGATGAGAACAGCCCTTCGCGGGTACTGCTTGAACGTGTGCTCTCCACCGCTTATATATGGCACAACTATGGCAAGGCCACCATCGGATCGAAGGAAGATATTGAGCGCGTGCCTATAAAAAACCTGCAGGCCTTTTATAAAAAATACTATCAGCCTGACAACGCAGTGCTTCTTGTAGCAGGAAAGATAGATGAGCAAAAAGTGCTGGCGCTCGTCAGCAAATACTTTGGCTCCATACCCAGGCCGACACGCGTCATAGACCCGTCTTACACGGTGGAACCGGCACAGGATGGCGAGCGTAGTGTTATTCTAAGTCGTGTTGGCGATGTGCAGGGCGTCGCATTTGCTTACCATATTGTTGCCGGCCCTGACCCTGACTTTCCTGCTTTTGATGTACTCAACGAAGTACTGACCAACAAACCCAATGGACGCCTGTACCAAAGCATGGTAAAGACCGATAAGGCAACCACAGTGTGGGGATGGAACGCCGCACTGAAAGACCCGGGCTTCCTGTTTGTATATGCCGATGTGCTTAAAGACAAATCACTGGAAGACGCAAAAAGTGCGATGTTCGGCACCATCTCCGAACTGCAGACCAGACCTGTAACCGACGACGAAGTAGAAAAAGCCAGGAACAAACTGCTGAAGGACTTTGAAGAAACCTACCGCAATACGGAATACATTGGCGTTAACCTCAGCGAGTATATATCGCAGGGCGACTGGCGTATTTCGTTCCTTTACCGCGACAACCTGAAAAAAGTAACAGCCGCCGATGTAAACCGCATCGCAAAGACCTACCTGATCAACTCTAATCGCACCGTTGGGGAGTTCATACCCACTGCCGCACCTGTGCGTATCTCCATCCCTGCTCCACCCGATGTTTCCGCGCTGGTAAAAGACTACAAAGGCCAGCAGGCGCTGGCGCTGGCCGAGGCCTTTGACCCTTCGCCCGACAATATCGAAAAACGCACCGAACGCGGCACCTTACCGGGAGGTGCGAAATATGCCCTGCTATCGAAAACCACGCGGGGCAATACGGTGAGCGCGCGTATAACCTTGCGCATCGGCGATGAAAAGACCCTTGAGAATAAGTCCAAAATAGCATCTATGACAGCGGCCATGCTAAAGAAGGGTACCAAAAGCAAGACCATGGCACAGATAAATGATGCACTCGATAAACTCTCGTCGAGCGTGTACATTTCCGGCGACGGCCAGAGCGTCAACATCACTATTCAATCTACAAAGGCCAACCTGGCGCAGGCGCTGGACATTGTATATGAAATGCTGCGCGAACCGGTCTTCCCTGAAGAAGAATTCAAGACGCTGAAAAACGAAGAACTCAGCTCATTGGAACAGGGAAGATCTGAGCCGCAAAGCATAGCGCTGCGTGAACTGAACCGTATATCCACTCCGCGCCCCAGGGGCAATATCAACTATATCATGACCGTAGACGAGGAGGTAGATGCCGTGAAGAGCGCCACGCTGAAGGAAGTAAAGAACTTCTACAAAGACTACTACAACAGCACCCATGCTACTGCAGCCTTTGTGGG
>CAYNGS010000496.1:0-3120 GCA_964396625.1 uncultured Flavipsychrobacter sp. | reverse complement strand
GTTTCGACAGTTTGTATATTTAATCTTTTGCCAAAATATATGCGTAGTTTATTCATAATACTATTATTATTAACGGTATCTCCATGTTTCATATCTGCCAAGGGGAAGAAAATAAATAAGATAGTATTAGACGCCGGGCACGGAGGAAAAGATGTAGGTGCGCGCGGAGCTTTTTCAATGGAGAAGGATATTACGCTTGCTGTAACGCTGAAGCTTGGCAAAATATTATCTGACAGTATGCGCGACCTGCAGGTAATATATACGCGCACCACAGATGACTACCCCGCCCTCGAAAGCCGGCATGAGATCGCCAACAAGGCCAATGCCGATCTTTTCCTCGCCATACACGTTAACTCTACCCCCTTTACCTATACCAAGGTGCTGGAAGGTTATAAAACAGTAAAGCGCCACCATAAAACAGTGAGGCAACCGATATACCGCTCCATAAGGCACCACCAAACAAAAAGGAGCGGTGTGGAAACTTATGTGCTTGGACTGAAGCGCAACTACCAGAAGGAAGACGCGATAGGTGAATATAGCGACAATGTGACCAATGAACCCGGACTGCTGGACGAAAACGACCCGCAGACTGCGATAATAATCGCACAGTATTCGCAGGCGTTCCTGAGCAAAAGCATATCGTTTGGCAGCAAATTACAGGAGCAGTTTGCCTTGCAGGGACGGGAGGATCTCGGTGTGAAACAGATGGACCTGGAAGTGCTTGCCGGCAGTGCAATGCCCGGCGTGCTGGTAGAGATCGGCTTTATAACTAATGTGGATGAAGAGGCCTACCTGAATTCGGAAAAAGGACAGCGAGAAGTTGCTATGGCGCTGTTCAGAGGCATACGGGCTTATAAGGCAGATTCAGAAAAATAAAATAAAAAAATATTTCTGGTTGTTTGGTAGTTTAATGGCGGTAATGAAATATATTTACCCATGTAAAATCGGCAAAGACTGCTTGAGAAGTAGTTTTTGCTTGTAATTCTATAGTTATTTTCTATCTTTATGCTCATTAATAAAATATAATACAAATGAATACCCCACTCAAAAAGATATTTTTTTCTGCAATTGCCACCTTATCCGCCTTATTTTCACTCACCTATGTGTCATGTAACAGGGATAAGTGCAAAACAGTGATCTGTGCTTATGATGGCGTATGTAACCAGGGTTCATGTATTTGTAAGTCGGGATATGAAGGACCAAATTGCGAAACACTGGCCCGCCAGAAATTCACCGGTAACTGGACCGTATTTGAAAAAGGCAGTACAACAAATGCAGCTCAGTACCCTGTGACCATTGCGCCGTCCGGCACTGCGCCAACTGATGTGGTAATAAACAATTTTTACAACTATTTTGAGACGCCGATCAAGGCCTATGTGCAGGGAGACAGCATATTCATTCCTAACCAGCAATATGAAGGCAAAGTGGTATTCGGTGTCGGATATATCTATTCGAATGTAACTTACGGACAGTTTGCTTCAATATCTATGAGCTATGAAGTGATAGATACCGCTACACAGAGGGTGGTAGACTTTGGTGTTTACGCACCTGACCTCAGCAATCCATCGGCCTGGAATAAGTAAACGATATTTAAAAAATACTCAGCCTCTTTAGCAATAAAGAGGCTTTTTTATATGCAGTCATTTTTATATCTTTAGTTTGAAATACTTTACGTTGTTATGAAGCGGCCGCTCCGATACACATTCACATGGCTTGCAGCTCTTTCTTTTCTGGCTGCCTGCTGCGCCTCGTGCAATAATAAAAGCAAGGGAGGTGCGGTGCCAAATGACAGATGTAAGAACGTAGTCTGTGCTAATGGAGGCACCTGCGACTCGGCCACAGGAAGCTGTATATGCCTTGACGGGTACTCAGGCAGCCATTGTGAAACCATTGCACGGGATAAATTCATTGGAGACTGGACGGTGGTCGAGGCCGGAAGTATGACCGCGCACAGGCAGTATTTTCTCACCATCACCCCCGGATCGGCAATTACCGATGTGCTGATCCAAAACTTTTACAATTATTTCCTTACACCAATAAAGGGCCGCGTATCCGGCGATTCTCTCGTAATACCGCAGCAGACGTTGCAGGGAAAAATATTCTTAGGGGCCGGGATCATATCTTCAAGCACAACTTACGGCCAATATGGCTTGATCACCATGAGCTATGCGGTCATCGATTCTGCCACAGTACTGGTCAATGATTTCGGAGTCTATTCTTCCGACACCAGTAAGCCGTCTATATGGCATAAATAATTCTTCCCTGTCAACATCCCCTCTCCAAAGGCACCATTTTATTGCCAACTAAATTAAAACGCATGGTTTTTAAATTATTTTTAATCATTTGATTAAAATATTTGTTTAAATCATTTTTTTAATTTTACCTTTGTGGCAGAAAATGAAAGCTAAGACCGAAATAGAGAAGAACCCGACGACCGAGGAAAAGATAAAAGAAGCTGCGAGGCGGGTATTTACGAGGAAGGGGTATGCAGCAACACGCACCAGGGACATAGCTGAAGAATCCGGGTTTAACCTCGCCCTGATCAACTATTATTTCAGGAGCAAGGAAAAGCTGTTTGACCTGGTGATGCTGGAAAACCTGCAATTATTCATTCACAGTGTGATGGGTATTGTCAATAATCCGGAAACCACGCTGCAGGAGAAAATTGAAATTCTCGTCAGCCACTATATAGATATGCTGATAAAAAATCCGGACGTGCCGATCTTTGTATTGAGTGAAATAAATGCCGACCCGAAGAAACTGATATCGAGATTAGGATTTGACAAAGTGAATCACCAGAAGATCTACCTCGTGAAACAATGGATGGAGCTGGCGGCCGCAAAAAAAGTACCGGCCTTTAACCCGATTCACATTATGATCAATGTGCTGTCGATGACAATATTTCCGTTTATCGCCAGCCCTCTACTTAGAAACAGGACAAGTATGAGCCTTGAAGAATTCAACCAACTAATGGAGGAAAGAAAAAAATTAATACCGGTATGGGTAAATGCGATCCTCAGAACCGGTTAGGAAATGATAGCGATCATAAATTAAAGGACTCTTTTGTGATAGGTTTGCTGCTTCAAAAAAATAAAGAAAGTACAATATCGATGTATAAAA
>CAYNGS010000495.1:0-3125 GCA_964396625.1 uncultured Flavipsychrobacter sp. | reverse complement strand
GCTTACGTTCTCAGCCGGAGCGCAATTGGTACACTCTATCAGCCAGGACTTTAACGCCGGTTGTGCCAGCGCAACGGGCTTTCCCTCGAACTGGGCATATTATTACCCGGGAACCTTTATCCATGACGCCCAGGGCGACTGGCAATGCACACCCACGAACGGCAGAAGCTCAACTCCCGGCATCATGTGCACCGGCCACTACAACAGCGTTAATAATCTTGACACGTCGTACCTTATTTCGCCGCTTTTGAACCTCAGCACCTATGCTCCAGGGCATGTTTATCTGAATTTTGACACTAAAACCACTGTACTTCATCTTGGCGGCAAACTGTCGGTACTTGCTGTGCGTTCTGATACGACCATTACAGTCGCTACCACGATGATAGACATGTCGCCGGTGTTTGGAAACCCTGACTCGGTGAATTGGGTGACACACCAGGTGGATTTCACCAATTTGGAGGATTCCGGTAATTTTTACATCGCATTCAGGTATACATCTACAACCAGCACCGGCAGCATATGGTACCTGGATAACATCAATACAACCACGCTTAGCTTAAATGTAGACAATGTTACACCTGAACTGGTGCCCATTAGAGTGATCGGTGCAGCCACAAGCGACCACATCATGTTTTCGTATACATCCGCAGCAAATGCGGCTTATAGGTTGACGCTCTATGATATGATGGGGCGCACTGTTTATAGCGACCTAGTTAACGCGCAACAGGGCGACGCAACCTATACACTTAATAATCTAAACCTTCGCGCCGGAATGTATTGCCTGAAAATGGGTAACGAGGCGTCTTATGGCACCGCAAAGGTGATTGTACAATAGAATTATTAACCTTCGGTTATTAAATTAAATTATCTTAAAAAATATTTTTATCCGGTACTAACATTTGTTCCTTTCTGGACGCCTATTATATAAATGGGTTTCCATTTTTTTGATCAGCCCCTGTAAATATCCATCAACAATACTATTACGCCGGACCCTATCGCCTGTAATAGTTACATAGCAAACCGGCCCTTGCCGGGAGGCTTTAATTATGAGGCTTAGGACACCCGCAAAGTGTTTTGGTTTAAGACCTACCTGCCCTTCTTCAACACTTACCCTTCCCGGTTGCTTTTAAGTCCATTGACTTTAAGGGCATTCCGTGTTTTGATGCAGTCTTTCTAAACCCGAGGCAGGGTTTGTCTTGGGTTCGGACTTCTTCAGAGCGCAGGGAGGCGGTAATGTAAGTGCAACATTAAAAATGATGTAACTTTGCCGACTTAAATAAGCAAAACTCGTAGATGATCTTACCTGTAGTGGCTTACGGAAGCCCGGTATTGCGTAAAATGTGCGGTGATATTACAGACGCTTATCCAGACCTGGAGAAGCTGATCACCGACATGTGGGAAACCCTTTACAACAGTAACGGCGTGGGGCTTGCCGCGCCGCAGGTAAATAAGCCGATACGGCTTTTTATCGTTGACACCATTCAGCTTGTTGACGACTTTAATGAGCAGGACAAGAAGAAGTACCCGGATGAGCGACCCATCAAACAAGTGTTCATCAACGCGCAAAAAATTGAGGAGACGGGCAAGACATGGCCATATAATGAAGGCTGCCTGAGCATACCTAAGATACGCGAGGATATTCATCGTACATGGGAGGTGAAAATGAAATACCTTGACGAGCAATTTGTGCCGCACGAGGGTGTCTTTCATGGTATTACTGCGCGTGTTATACAGCATGAATATGATCATATAGAGGGGAAGCTTTTTATCGACTATCTGTCGCAGCTAAAGCGACGGCTGATAAAGAAGAAGCTAGACGACATAACTGCAGGAAAAGTGAAAACGGACTATCGTATGTTATTCCCCAAATAGGGTTGATTGAAATTCATTACTTTTGGAAGGTATTACTTAGCTTAAGTACAGACCTGATCATTGCCACCACTTCCGGTTACATATAACGAAGAAGAATTAGTGCTGCTGCTGAAGCAGCAGAGCAGGGAGGCATTTAACTACCTGTATAAGCAGTATTCGGCGGTGCTGTATGGCGTGATCTGCAAGGTGATCTATGACGAGCAAACCGCGCAGGATGTGCTGCAGGATGTATTTGTGAAGATATGGAACAACATAGAGCAATATAATCCGCAGAAGGGGCGTATATATACCTGGATGATCAACATAGCGAGGAATGCTGCTATAGATAAGCTGAGGTCGAAGGGTGAAATTATGAAGGGCAAAATCCAAACAGGGGATGACATCGTAAGTAACCTTGAGCGGGGAATGAAAACGGAACAGGCTACGGATACGATAGGGCTGCGCAAGATGGTATCGGGGTTGAAGCCGGAATATGAGACCATCATAAACCTGGCCTACTTTAAAGGATACACATTAGACGAGATCTCCAAAACTTTAGGAATACCATTAGGAACGGTTAAGACCCGTATGCGGCATGCTATACAGCAACTTAGAGCAGTTTTTAATAATTAGATGGATATAAAGGCATACATAGAATCGGGCATTTTAGAGGCTTATATACTAGGTTCGCTACCGGACGACGAGGTGCAACTGGTAGAGGCTAATATTGCCCTTTTCCCGGAGCTGGGTGATGAGCTGCTGGCCATAGAAAAGGCCATGCTGCAGCTCAATGCCGGTGATGCTATAGAACCGCCTGCCGGCCTGCAGGACACGATATGGGACGCCATACAGGCAAGTGCGCCGACGGCCAATACGCGCCCTGATGAAAGCCAGGGCCCCAAAACGGCTAAGGTGATACCGCTGAACCCCGAGTATCGTAAGCCGATGCAATGGAAGTATGCAGCAATATGGATAGCCCTGATTGGCAGTTTGTTGGTAAATGTAATGCTGTGGTCGCAGGGCAGGCAGCAAAAAGAGGAAAGGGAGGCACTGAATGACAGGATGGACCACATGCTGACTGAACAAAAGCAACTTGCCGGGCTGCTGGGCGACTACCAGAAAGCCAAGGGCATGATGGCGGACACTGGTATGCAAACAATAGTAATGCACACCATGCAGAAGGGCCACCCGATGGCAGCGACGCTGTACTGGAGCAAGGCCAGCGGTGAGGCCTTCGTAGCGATCGATGGCTTGCCGGAGCCACCGAAAGGCAT
>CAYNGS010000494.1:0-3132 GCA_964396625.1 uncultured Flavipsychrobacter sp. | reverse complement strand
TATCTGGCTGGCCTATGTTGAGGTGATATACTTTGGTACCTCTTTTCTTGGCTGCATCTGCATATGGAACCAATTTGCGAATGGGGGACGGCGGCATCAGCGCGCCACGATGTGATATTACCGGCATGGGGCAAAGGTAAAGCTAATTGCCCAATCCCTCAATAGTGCACAACCGAGCTGATCATGGGTTACCATCGATGTAGTTAGCCACCCATCTTCCCCGACCTTGTCAAAAGCCTTTGTTTACTGCTATATTATTGCCTTTATATTACGCTGTATCCCTTTCCACTTTGATCTTTTCAGCGGCGAGTCCTTAAAGGTTTTATTAAATGTTTCCTCGGTAATTGTTTCCCACTGTTTCAAAGAAAGATTTAGTATTTCGGGTATCGGGGTAAAGCCGGTTTCGCTTGTTTCCTTTGAAAAACGGTTCCAGGGACAGACGTCCTGGCATACGTCGCAGCCGAACATCCAGCCTTCCATTTTGCTGTGGAATTCCGACGGGATCAGTGCATCTTTGAGTTCTATTGTGAGGTACGATATGCACTTGCCGGCATCAATTTCAGTTGGCGACAATATGGCCCCGGTGGGGCATGCATCTATGCAACGTGTGCAGGTACCACAATGGTCGGTAGAAAAAGGCGCGTCAGCAATAAGATCAAGGTCTGTTATTAGTGTGGCAATAAAGAAAAAGGAACCGGAATGCTTCGTCAGCACATTCCCGTTTTTGCCCATCCAGCCTAGTCCGCTGCGCACGGCCCAACTGCGTTCCAACACCGGAGCGCTATCCACAAACCCTCTGCCGTTCACCGCTCCGATATGCTCGTTAATAAAGTGAAGCAATTCATTGAGCTTATCCCTGATGACAAAATGGTAGTCTTTGCCGAATGCATACTTAGCAATTTTCGGTGCTTCGGGACGTTGCTGGTATGACGGAAAATAGTTGAGCAGTAAGGTAATTACGGACTTTGCCCCCGGCACCAGTTTGCGCGGGTCGACACGCAGATCGAAATAGCGTTCCATGTATTGCATGCCGGCCTGATGTCCGTTCTTTAGCCACTGCTCCAGTCGCACTGCATCGTCATCCAGCCGCACAGCCGCCGCGATGCCACAGCTGCTGAATCCGAGCCGTAATGCTTCTTGTTTTATCGATCGCGTATTTTTTTCTCCGGCCAGCAAGTAAGTAGGAACTATTATCAAAACTACGAACTGATACCTCGCCCGCCAAGCTATTGACTGCATTATGATAGGATTTATCAGGCCAAATACCTGATTTTTTTTGTTATGACCAAATATATTTTATATTTGCGCAAAGTGTGAATAAAAATATCCTTTAACTTAAAAACAGCGTCAATGAAAAACAACCGCATATTACTTGTTATTGCTATAGTATCAGCATTCGCATTTGCTTTTCAATCGTGTGACAAAATAGTTGCTGATAATGCAAAGTATGATCTGTCCATGGAAATGGCATCGGTCGATATCACTATTTTCCCGATCTCAGATACTACTTCAAACCTGACTTTGGGTACGCTGGTGTCGTCGTACAATTTTGATTCTTTCATACATGCTAAAACCCTTAACAAATTGGGAACTTCAAACATTGGCAGTGCAAAAATGGTGTCATGCACACTAACAATCCTGAGCCCTAATGACAGCAATAACTTCGCGAATTTTCAAAATACGAATGTCAATTTTTTTACGAATGCAAACACGACGCCATTCATAGCTGCATCGGTGACAAACAATCCGGACGTTTATGCCGCGACTCTTGATGTTCCGGTGGACACAGCGACGGAATTGAAGTCGTATTTAACCGGTACGCAGCTTACCTATTCACTGATGGGTAAAATGCGCCGCAAGACTACGGATACAATTGTCTGCAGGGTACAGTTGAAGATGGATGTACACGTACATGCGTGAGCAAATCTGCTGAAATTTTCCCGGATCAATCTTCGACAGACGTAAGACCAACACCCCGAATTTGTGACAGGCGCAGTCTATAGTCATTACTGTGTATGCGCGGGATGCCCGCGTTCACGGTGCAGAATAGCTGAAGGTCTTGTTTGTAAATAGTGGCTTCTGCCCGCTTAAGGAGGTACAGTACTTCGCCCATTGCGGGGTAGTCGAAATTTATTTCAAAAATATCTTCGATCCATTTTTTAGTTTTCACGGCCGATTCAAGCGCCTGGGCGGTCGCAGTCTTGTATGCGTTGATCAAGCCCGGTACACCTAACAGGGTGCCTCCGAAGTAACGCACAACCACTACAAGTACATTGGTAAGCCCCATGCTGTCTATTTGTCCAAGTATTGGTTTCCCGGCGCTACCGGACGGTTCCCCATCATCGTTTGCCCTGTACTGGTTGCCATCGTTGCCAAGGCGATAGGCGTAACAATGATGAACAGCCTTGGGGTGCTCTTTCTTCAAGATATGCATCCTTTCCTTAACGTCTGATGCAGTATGCACCGGGTAAGCGTATGCGAGAAATTTACTGCCCCGGTCGCGAAAATCACCCGTCGTCGCCGCTTCTATTGTTGTATATCTGCTGTCGTCTGTCATCATTTGTTTCCGAAAGCGATCAGCAATATGGCAATTATGGACATGGCCATACCGATGATCCTTTTCACGTTCACGTGTTCCCCGAATAGCAGGATAGCTGTCAGCGCAGAGGCGGCAAGTATCCCGATATTCAATACAGGGATGGATGCTGAGCTTTCCAGGAAATTGCTGTTCAGAGCCCGTATGAAGTAGTAAATAGAGAAATAGTTAGGAATGCCCACACATATTCCCGCAACTAAATTTCGCCACTGTAGTGTTATTTTTTTTAATGCTACCAAGGCGGTTACCAACAGAACGCCGGTGAGTGCAGCTGTGGCAAAGCAAAATATTGTATACGCCGCTTCCGATTCTTCTGTGTTCAGAAAATGAAGCTGGATATAATTTGTCGCAGTGTCCAGCAGGCCTCCGCCGAAAAAGATCAGCGCAGGCCACAGAAGATTCTGTGGTTTATGGTCGTCTCCCTCTACCCTGGTGGTCAGGTACACGGCCGGGAACGCCAAAAGTACACCCGCTATTTTTGCAATGGTTGCATGTTCCTTGTACACGATCAGCGAAAATATCACAGGGATCACTAA
>CAYNGS010000493.1:0-3140 GCA_964396625.1 uncultured Flavipsychrobacter sp. | reverse complement strand
GTTCTGGTCGCTGATCGTACATTTCGTGGGGCATTACTTTCATTACGACTCCAAGTTTTGGCAAACGATGAAGACACTGTGGTTTAGCCCCGGCAAGCTTACACAGGCATATTGGAACAAACAACGCGCCCGCTATATCGCGCCCATTTCGTTATACATATTCATCAGTTTTGTTTATTTTCTGATCAATTTTTCGGTAAAGGACCACAACCCGGTAAAGCAGGTACATACCGGCAGGAAAAACGTCGGAACTACAAATAAGGTCATATTTCCCGCCGACGACAACGCCGAATTTACCTTCTATACGGATAGTGTAGCCGATGCTATTCAGTCAGACTCCACAGCAAAGAAGACCCTCGGAAAAGGATCAACCGACTCAGTCGGTTTCGTTGGATTCGTGAACAAAAAGATCAAAAAGATTGACCAGAAGCACGGGAATGTGGGCGACTTCATCAGCGAAAAGGTCGAACACGATATGCCCAAACTGTTCTTCTTTATGATCCCGGTTCTGGCTCTTCTGTTAAAGCTGTTTTACATGAGGCGAAAGGACATCTACTTCGTCGATCATGCTATTTTCGCCATTCACTACCAGGCATTTTGGTTCTCTCTGTTCATTATTGCCTTCATCAACATAGGCAGTTATGCAAATAAATTTCTAAAGCTGGCACTGATCATTACAGCTTTTGTGTATATGGTGAAAGCACTCCGAAACGTCTATGGATCAGGTAGGTCGAAGGCGGTCTTTTACACGATCTCGTTGGCAATGGCTTACTTATTCTTCTTAGGCATATTGTTTTTATTATATTTTATATTTATTTTTTTGATGGTCTGAACCCAGGTTGGCAGCAATGATATTAGTTCGCCTTCAAACGCAACCAATGCATTATTAATGAACGCTATATAAACAATAATTCACCCGTTCAATTTAAATTGTAGTGATATAGCTTGCTTTAGTCGAAATTTTTGTAGATTGTGTCTTATTAACATCAGAAAAAATCACACACACTTTAAAAAGCTAAACATATGGATACTGCAAAAATGATCAAGGCATATTGTCTGAAAACAAAAGAGAAAAACGTACCCATGCAGGATGCGGTGATCACCAAAACATCGAGGGGTGGTTATATTGCTAATGGCAATGATGGTAAAGGAAATAAAATGGCAGCGATCCTCAGCGAAACCAAAGCAATGCAGGCCATTGCCGATGGTGTTGCTAAAAAAGGATTCTGATCATTCCAAAATATTACTGGCGATCCTGTTCTGATCTCTTCGGAACAGGATTTTGCTGTTTTTAGGACTGTCCGTTTTCCCGTGGTGGCCGTTTATATCTCACGGTTCATTTTTTAGCACGAAACCGTAGTATCTCGGATCGCTCTTCCCTTCAGGTATCTCGTTGTAGGCACGATAAATAATGTATTTGTTATTCTTATTCATACCAGGAAACGCAACGGGTATATTCTTGTGCAGATCATCGTTTTCTATTTTCAAGGCTACGCTGTCGCGCACACTTACACTTGTCTGGTACATGATCATTGGCGTCAGCTCACCCTTAAACAGTTCATAGTGTATGTTGAATAGCTGCGGTCCCGTTTGCATTGCGTTCATTTTATAGGGTAGCGGATATTTTGCTTTTACCTCGGTTATCAGCGAGTCATTGAAACTATGCATCTTGGCGTCCAGCTTGTATTGCAGGTATATGCCTGCAGGCCTCAGGCAATGTATGGCCACATTCATCGTGTTCACGGCATCGATCATGTCCCCGCTATTGCGCAATGCTATGGCTTTGTTATATAGTTCTATCGCATTCTTCTGTGTTATAGAGTAGTCCTCCCCCCTTATCATACTCACCTTCCATGCGCCTTTATCATTACTGTACACCAGGGTTAGCATCACCTCATTGGCCGAGTCTCCTGCTATGAGCAATGATACATATGATTCTCTTCCGGGTGTCAGGATTTTGAACGTAAATGCGTCATCGCCCTTGCCCGAGACGATCGAGCTCACGCTGTCTTTTTTTGAAGTTTTTATATAGAATTCATCTAATATCCGGTATGGTCTTCCATGCAGCATTTTTTGCATCCTCGGCAGAAATGTCGCCTCAAAATCGCCGTTTATATATGTTTTCAGCGAGTCAGAAAACAATTGTGACAGATGCGGGTAGTCATTATTGCCTATACAATCATACACCTGTTTGTTCATGGCTGCCATTGTGCTTCTTACCCCCGCGTCTATGTGGTCGTTTTGCCATATGCCGTCGTTGTTTTTTCCGTTTATACAACTTTCGGTTAAGAACATAACCGCCACGAGAAAGCACAGGAATTTGGACATTTGCTGCAATTTGAACCGTAAGGTAATACGATTCGGCTGCCGCCACACATATATTTTCACGTCGCCTTATGGGCCGCATTATCGAATTGCTGTCCACTGAAAACACTGGCGGGCAATACAATGATCGCTGTTTTAGGAAGATGCTATTGTAAAAATGTTATTCCGTGCTCTGGAACCATTCCATATGCGTGCACTCCGAACACACAAAGCAGGTCACGGCAGTGTTTATCAACTCGCCTTGCGAATGGATGATTATATGCTGCATAGTGAACTTGTCATTACTGCAGTGGCCGCAAATAAGCGGTTTATCCTTTACGGTATAGTTCAGTGGATTTACTGACGCTGAATCTCGGTGAAGCAGGCTCATTTAAGATGAAAAATTAGGGAAAATAAGATGAAATTCAAAAAATCAGAGGGGTAATTATTGGGTCAAAAATCTGCGGAAAAGCCGCAGCGATCTAATTGTTTAGAAATGAGGCAGATACAAACAATGCTATGGATGCATCTGTGTGTCCCAGTTCGACGCTTTATTTTTAATGATCGACCTGATACGTTTCAGGTGCTCACCTTTTTTTGCCTTGCGCAGTTTCACAGCGGAACGGGTAAAGTAGTGGTGGCTGGTCAGAAACTGCACCTGTAGCCTGAACCAATCCTGTGGTGTACTGATAATGCCGTACATGCACAATTCATCGTATAGTTTGTCGCCGATCACCGGGAAATCGTCGCGGCCCAGGTAGTCAAGATCGGCGTCGCAAATTATTTTCTCTAACTTATTGTGAGGTGTCTGCGGGATCTTTGTGGCCATTATCATG
>CAYNGS010000492.1:0-3162 GCA_964396625.1 uncultured Flavipsychrobacter sp. | reverse complement strand
GAAAACGTAAGCCATAGTCGAATAAGCATTTTCACGGTGTTCAGGTTCTGAAGTATATACGAAATTTGGCTTTGGTGAGATTCAACGGACATTGGAAATACACTTATCAGCCAACAAAAAATATCCGTTCAACAGTCCAGTAGGCAGCCACCAGCGCTATAACGGAGCTGACGGGAATTACGATGGCCCGCCGGTACCATAGTTTGCCCGAGAAGACTTTTGACACCAGGAAGTATAAGGTCACAATGATGGTCAGTTGTCCGAGTTCCACACCTACGTTAAAACTGATGAGCGCAGTGGCAAAAGCGTATTGCGGCATGCCGAGTTGTGAGAGCGCTCCGGCAAAACCCATGCCGTGTACCATACCAAACAGGAATACCATTACCAGCCGCCATGGTTTTACTTTGTCCGACAATATATTTTCAATAGCCAGGAATACTATCGACAATGCAATAAGCGGCTCGATAATATTTGCCGGCGGTCTTATGATGCCATACATGGCAAGTCCCAGGGTTATAGAATGTGCCAGCGTGAACATGGAAGCCTGCACAACGACTTTCTTTAAATTGGTGTTCAGAAAGAAAACGCAGGTAATGAAAAGTATATGGTCGAAGCCCAGCGGGATAATATGCTGAAACCCAATGATCATATACTTCCAGAATACTGTGTTGCTGCCCATCTTTTCAAGCTCATAGTTTATTACATGGGCCGACAAAGGATGAGCAGCAAAACACAACAACGCTATTATTAGCAGATACTTTTTCATGCTATCTCTGGGTTAAGGCTATAGGCGCCTTTGTTTGACTGAGAAGATGCTGATCAATATATGGGCTGACTGCCAGTGCATCCCGCATCAGCTCGTTCCCTTTTTGTATGTCGCCAGCCTTTGAGTAGATAATGCCAGCTGTATACAGGGTATTGGCGTTCTTTGTGTTGGTCGCCAGCATCTTATCGGCATGTATTTTAGCGTTTGCATAGTCGCCTAGCGTAAAGTATATCCATGCAATTTGCTGATTGGCATCAATATTGTTTGGCCGCATATCCAGATCTGTCCGGGCATATTCCAGGGCCTTATCTGGTTTGCCGGCGTCCAGGTATGCGGTGGCTAACTCGCGACTGGCGTTGTGTCTCACCCGCGCATCCCTGGGTTCGTCTTTCAGCCCTTCTTCCAGAAGTTCAACTACATCATTGCGCGTTTCCTTTGCTTTTGCTGCGTCGCCCTTTAGTTCGTACAAGTCTGCGAGGAACGATACGAAAGCGGCTTCACTTCGTATTTGTATCGCACTCTTTGTATAAAATATTGCGCTGTCATAGTTCTTTTTCGCTTTTTCCACCCGCGCCATGCCTATCAGTGCAAACGGATAATCTGGCCGGTAAGCCAGCGACATGCAGTACATATAAGATGCACTGTCTGCATTTCCGTTGTTCAGGTACAGGTCGCCAAGATTTGTTCGCGCCCACTCGGTATTTTCTGCTCCGGGCATTCCGGCCTCCACGGCCATTTTCATGGCGTCTATTGCGCCGGCATTTTGACCGTATATCTGTCTGAGGTAAGAAGCCCTGGAATAGGAACGCAGGTCCGGCCTGATGCTGATCATTTTGTCGCAGTCTTTTACAGCCTCGTCATAATTTCCTAATTCCACATTTGCATCCACAAGCGCGCCATAGATGCCGGCATTGTAGCTGTTGATGGCCATGCCCTGTTGAGCAGCCTGAAGCGCATCTTTGAACTGGTGCATGTTCAGCAGTACTGCCGACTTCAAACTCAGAGACTGGAAAATCAGGTCTTTGTTGCCTGTCGTCTCTGTGCTCACCTTATCCAGCATTCTTACTGCCGCATTGCCATAGTAGGCATTGTTCCCCGTGATCCGTCCTTCTGAAATGAAGACCGTGGCTAATGTTATATATTGTTTCAGATCTTCGGGATCTTTTTTAATAGCATCCGTTGCCTTGTCATACGTCGTCTTGATAGTGGCCAGCTCCTCAGGAGGGCCCATATCTTTTTTTCGTTCCAGCAGCGCGGGTATCCTGTCTTTGTTTTCGGTGCAGGAAGAAAGGAGCATGCAGCTTCCGCTTATCAGTAGCATCAATAGCAATAGTGAGGTTTTCTTCATTGTCTTTGGTTTTACGTTATTATATACGAATGCAACGCTGGTAATGGTTTTCGAAGAACAAAGGTTTTTAACTGGCAGATATAAGTGCCGATAAAAAAAGAGATTGGGGTTAACCCCCAATCTCTAACAGATAACAAATATTGATACCTAATGTGCTTTAACCAGCTTTATGGTCTGCACCTTCTGATCATTCACTGATAACACGGCTATATAGTTGCCCATGGCGTAGTTTCCGGTGTTCAGTTGCTTCGTGTAGTCCCCTGCGTTCTTAACCCCTTCGTTCAGTACATCAACCACCCGGCCATTGATATCTGATATCTCTATCTTCACACTCCCTGCCATTTCCAGCTTGTAGCGAAGCGACAACTGGCCTGCAAACGGATTAGGATAGGCGTTCATCACGATAGCCGGTGTATTCAATGGTAGTTGATTTACTCCCGTCGAGGTCGTGCTTATTGGTCCGGTATATTGCGCGCCCGTGAATCCGGGCCATGGGTCCTGCAGATATGGAAAGCAGGATTTGAACGTCGTGTCATTGTGCGTAACGCCGGCATTGAAACCCAGTACATTGGTGAGGTCAGTTGTTACAGGGCTTCCGCTTCCAGAATAGTCGTCATACCAAAGTCCGATTGCAGCAAGGGCCACACCCGATACCGCCTGCAGCTCTATCGTGGTTACGTCATCCTCAAGCCTGCGCCCATTGGGGAAACCATCCATGTTTGGTATGAACTGCATAGCAGTTGAGGTATTGTACGCCGGGTCAGTGAGTCCTAATACTGCAGCATTTACAATTCCCAGTGAACTGAATTTTGGATCGGCGCGCGATGTAACCGGCACGGCCATATTCAGGCGAAGCATATCACACAGCGTTGGTAAGAAGTTATTGATAAAAGGTTTCCCGGCTGATAGCGGGTTGCCGGCAGCCTTGCCTGTTGCCAATTGGTAGGGCGCCAGGTTGGGTACGCCGGTGTAGAATATCGGCAAAATGTCCACTGCCCGTGGGCTCATGGAATCAGGCAAAAGCACAGTGCCGAACAATGCGTCATAG
>CAYNGS010000491.1:0-3163 GCA_964396625.1 uncultured Flavipsychrobacter sp. | reverse complement strand
CACATACACATGGCCCAGCAGGCGTTTTGCCAGCTCAGCATATTGGTCATCAACTGTTACCACACTCAGTGCCGGTATCGCATCCGCCGGGGCGTCAGCTGCTGTAGATGAATATTCGCCCAGGTGGTCTAGTATAAAGAAGTTGGCCTTGCCTTTTTTATTAGTATCAAGCAGTGATACGGCCTTGGCAGCCTCACCTGCATTAGCTACAATATAGTAGTTCAGGTAGTTGTCCAGCACATTTTCCAGCGCGGTGCGGTATTCATTTTTTACCACAAACACATCCGACAACAAAGGGGCATTATTATCCCACTCCTTGTTCTTCTTCAGGAATTTAATGCTGTCGGGATATCCTTCCAGGCTATCCACCAGCGATTTCAGCAGGTCATGCTCATTTCTGCGGGCGTCCAGCTTCCGGTTCTCTTCCACCAGTTTCGCGCGCAGCCCTTCCATCTGCTCCTGGCTTTGCAGTATTTTAGCCTTTACCTCCTCATGCTTTGTTATCAGCTCCTGCAGTTCAGTTTGTTTTGCTCCCAGTTTCTCTTCTGTTTCCTTCCGCTCATTGCTTAGTTGCGTCACCTGTGCACCTCTTTGCGCCATCTCAGTCTGCACTTGCTGCATGCCGCGCTGCAGGTTCATTACCGACGTATCGGCAATGGCTACATTCTTTTCAGCTTCAAACTGACTGCGCTGTCTTTGCTGGTATTCAGCCCTCATTCGTTCCAGCACCTGTTTCTTCTCGTCAAACGCCTTGCGCTTTTCATCCACGCTTGTGCGCAGTTGCTCCAGCTCGTGCCGTATTTTTTCCAGCCCAGCAGTTTCTTCTGCTATTTGTTTCTCAGAAAACTCAATTGACTGTTCTAATTTTTTTGATTGTCCACCTGCGCCCGATAAAAAATCGCGTAGGCTCTTCTCTCTTTCTTTCAGGTGTTCCAGTCGCTGCGCTGCAAGCTTCTTATCATTCTCCAGTTGCCGCACCCGGTTCACCAGTTCGTTAAACTGTTTTTGCAACCCGTTCAGTTCCTGCTCTTTTTCTATCAGTTTCACTTTCTGTTGCTCTACCGATGCTTCCTCGGTCGCCACTATGGCTTCAAGCTGCGTTCTTTTATCGGTCTCAGCATCGTGCTGCTCATTAAGCGTCTTGTATTGTTCATTAAAATGCTCCAGCGATGCCTTGGCAAGTTCTATACTCACTTCTTTATATTCGCTTTTCACAGCGAAGTAGCGTTCAGCCTTCTTGGCCTGGCTCTCTAATGTGCGCAGGTTATTCCCTATCTCAAATAACAGGTCTTCAATTCTCGCTATGTCCAGTTCCGTTGCCTCCAGCTTTTGCTTGGCCTCTTTTTTCCGGGTCTTGTAAATAGATATACCGGCAGCCTGCTCCAGCATGCGCCGGCGTGCACCTTCCTTGTCCTTTATTATGTCGTCCACCATCCCCAACTCTATTATCGCATAAGAGTCGTTGCTCACACCTGTGTCCAGAAACAGGTTGTGGATGTCTTTCAGGCGGCAGCTCACATCATTCAGGCGGTATTCGCTCTCACCGTTCTTATAAAACTTCCTCGTAATGGTAACAGTTGTAAATTCTGTGGGCAGCAGGTTACGGGTATTCTCAAAAGTGAGCGAAACCTCAGCCATACCCGATGCCGTGCGCGTCCGCGACCCGTTGAAGATCAGGTCATCAAGGTTGTCAGAGCGCAAAGCTTTTATCTTATGCTCACCGATCACCCAGCGTATCGCATCCACTATGTTCGATTTACCACAACCGTTCGGCCCGACAATACCTGTTATCGGATTGTCCAATATTATATGGGTCTTATCTGCGAAAGACTTAAACCCTTTAATTTCCAGCGACTTTAACTTCAAAACAATAAATTTTAGGGGGGAGACAAAGATAACTTAAATTCAAAAGTTAGCAGGGGAAATTCATAAGCATTACGAATAAGTGCATAAGATGTGGAAAAGACATTGGTTGCGGCTCCGGACCAGGGAAATTTAATATTTTATTATCGAAATATATTCCGGATGCGCTTGAACTTATATTTCATGCTTGCCTAAAACTGATGCAGAACAACGCTAAAAAAAAAGGAACACCCGGTGAGATGCTCCTGTCAATATCTCCGCTTTTTTTGTTTTGCTATTCCGTCGGAACGTTCAACCCGTTCTTTTTTGCATAATTATTCAACGACTGCTTAATGGCAGCGCTGGTCGATGTTTCGTTTTCCAGGTCATTGCCCAGCGATTTCAATTCGTTTTGAACCACGTCAGGCGGCGTCAGATCGTTGTTGGATTCAAACAGGGGATAAACTTCTGAAATCACTGTAGCCTGGTTGGTCAGGAACACTTCTTCGCTGTCCCTTATAGCTTCTGAACTCGGCGTAATTTCCAGGTTCGCAATTTTGGGCCGGTTCCTCCCAAGAAACTGGGCCATTCTTATACGGTGCGGCGCCAGGTACGTGAAATTTTTGGTCACGATCGCTTTCTTCAGCATCTGGTGCCATTCCTGGGTCATTTTATCAAGCGTATCATTTGTGAGCGTTATCTGGTTAAATACCTGCACCTTTTCCTTTCGCTGGAAAACCGCGCAAGAACCAAAAAAAACTGTGTAAGCAATGAGGAATATCAATGTAGTTTTCACCATACGATAGTTTGTAAAATATACAATAAACTGCTATTCAAGTGGAAATTCGTCATAAATGTAATACAATCCCGTCAAATTTGCACCCCAATAACATATGCAAACTCTCTAAGACTCAAACGTCGCTTCAAGACGTGACAACACAACCGTTTCTCATTTCACCAGCCATCACGTAATTTATTCACCTTTTCAACCTATCAACCTATCAACCTATCAACCTATCAACCTATCAACTAATCAGCCTTTCAACCTATCAACCAATTAACCCATACCTTTGCCGCTCAACAACAAAAAACATGGGCAAAGTAGCCATCAATATAGTTACAGGCAGTCTGCAACAGGAAGAAACTATTGTCGGTATAGACCTTGGTACCACCAACAGCCTCATCGCAATTGTAAGAACAGATACCCACGAGCCCATCGCCCTGAAAGAAATCGATGGCTTTGCGCTCGTACCCTCCATTGTGCATTTCGACGAATACGGCAATACCACCGTGGGTAACCCAGCAAAAGAACTCCTCGTAG
>CAYNGS010000490.1:0-3165 GCA_964396625.1 uncultured Flavipsychrobacter sp. | reverse complement strand
TGAATGGGTCTGGCAGCGCCTGCATCTGGTTATCATAGGTCGTATTATTTACGTCCTGGCGTGCGTGCTCGTCATAGTTCAGGTAGTCAAGATTTACGGTGAGGTTGCTTTCCTTGCTGAATTTCCGGTCCAGGTAGGCGTTGGCTATAATGTCCTTTCGTATGAAGCCGTCTCTCGACAGTATTTTGTTCGTTGTTGTGTCAGCGGTCGTGAAGTCGGTACTGTTTGTAGAAATGATATAATGGTTGTAATTCGGATGGTAGCTTCCTCTCACACTTGTTCCGATCTTCGTGTTTTCGTTGGCCTCATAATCCGCACCCACACGTACGCTCGCAATGCCAAAATGCTCTACCGGGTAAGAATGTATATGCGTATGAGCTGTGACCGAATCCGTCTTCGGATTAACAAAATACTGGTCCTGGTTCCAGTTCGCAAACCCCACACCGTCCATTTTACTGCTATTGAGAAACAGGTTCAGTTTATTCTTTTTGTAGTTCACCGATAAATTCCCTTCGCCAAACGGATAAACACCTTGCCCGTAGGTATAGGAGAGGCTGCCGTTAAATCCTCTGTTACCGTTCCTCTTGGTTTTAATGTTTATGATCCCTGCATTACCGGCCGCATCATACTTTGCAGATGGCTGTGTTATCAGTTCCAGTTGCGACACTTCGTCCGCAGCCATCGTTTTCAGATAGTCGGCAAGCTGGTCGGCAGACAGGTAAGTAGGCCGGTCGTCAATAAGCACCAATACATTATCCTTGCCGGCCATTGATATCGTGCCATTCATATCTACCGCAACTCCCGGCGATCGCCGCAGCAGTTCCAGCACGTTCGAGCCCGTAGCAGCAGGCGATCCGTCCACATTGAGCACTATCTTCCCGAGACTCATTTCCATAAAAGGCTTCTTGCCCGTGATGGTCACATCTGCCAGCGATGCACTTTGCTTCTTTAGCTCTAGGTTATAGGTCTGCGTATTGCTGTCATTTACTGTCAGCGGCTGATATCCGGTTTCATAACCGATGGATGTGGCCGTAACGAGGAAACTGCCGGCTGCTACATCCTTCAACAGGAAGACACCATTGTCATCAGTAAGCACAGACTTGATCCACGATGAATCACTCCCTTTCAGCAACGAGACCGTTGCGGCTGGCAGCGCAGCCCCGGCCCCGGTCACTTTACCTGATATCTTTGCGTTTTGCGCCTGCGAGTCGATACAGAACAAACAGGTTAGTAATAAAAATAGGCAAATGCTTTTGTCCATGTTTTGTTGGGCTATGGGTCAAAAGTATCGTGCGTCTTCACATCCTGCATTTTTATTAACCATAATTAACCGTCTGGCGTGAAATGGGTTAATTCTTATTTTGAGGTTCCGGAATATTGTAGCATAACAGCTATCCTGCCGCTCAAAACCACCAGGTAGACTGTCATTAGCATGCACACGTTTAGCTTTGCGTGGGGCCGTATGCAGAAGCAATCACGCGAAATGCCATTTTTGTTGTACAAATTTTATGGATTAAAGCTCGAGTCAAAAGGTTGCATCGGCGCACCGGATATCGTTGTAGAAATTTTATCTCCAGGCAATAATGTGATCGAGTTAAAAAATAAGTATGACGTTTACGAAGAGGCCGGAGTAACGGAATATTGGGTCGTCTCACCACAGGATAAAACGTCCCTGGTATACACGCTAAACAACGGCAAATACCAATCGTCAAGACTTATGGTGGCAGGCGACGTAGTTACCTCCTCAGTACTGGATGGGTTCACATTACATCTGAAAGAACTATTCGACAGTTTAGACTAACCAAATCCCAACTCCCGATCCCTATTCCAAATTTCCCCATCCCCTCTAATTCAGGCTCCTGAAGTCTACGGGCACCAATTTGCTCACACCGGGCTCCTGCATCGTCACGCCGTATATCACATCTACCGAAGCCATGGTTTGCTTGTTGTGCGTCACTATGATGAACTGTGAGTTGTCAGAGAACTTGCGTATCATCTGTGTGAACTTACCCACATTGGCGTCGTCAAGCGGCGCATCCACTTCATCCAGTATGCAGAAGGGTGCAGGCTTGATGAGGTATATGGCAAACAGAAACGCAGTCGACGTCAGCGTCTTCTCTCCACCTGACAGTTGCGTCAGTGTGCTCGGTTTCTTACCCTTGGGCTGCGCATATATCTCTATATTGCTGTCCGCCAGGTTATCCGGGTCGGTAAGGCGCAGGTCGCAATTGTCCTCCGCTGTAAACAACGCCTTAAATACCTGCACAAAATTCTCACGCACCATGTTGAAGGTCTCGCTGAATTTTGCGTTGGCAGTATTTTCCACTTCCTCAATGGTAGACAGCAGCGATTCTTTAGCGTTCACAAGGTCATCCCTCTGCTCCACAATAAAATCATTACGCACTTTCATCTCCGTATATGCCTCTATCGCTGTCGGATTAATTTCGCCCATATTCTCAAGGCGCTTCTTCATTTTATCTGAGTCTGCCGTCAGCTCCTCGATGCTTTGCGTGCCGGTGCGGGGCTGGTCCAGTATCTCATCCAGCACTACTTTAAACTCTATAGCAAGGCGCTCACTCATCCCGGCCACCTGCACCTTCATTGTGCTCAGCTTTTCTTTTATTCCGTTCAGCAGTGCTTCGGCATGCTCCTTCTCGCGTCGCTTCTGGTTCAGTTGCCCCTCCTGTGCCGATATGTTGTTGCGCATTTCATAGTAGGCTCTGTCTTTCTCATTCAGCACTTTTTCATCGCTCTCCTTGCGGCTCAGCAAGTCATATAATTCGGTATCGCCCGTGTGCAGTTGTTTTTCCGTTTCCGCCAGCTGGGTATTTATCAGCTGCAGTTGCTCGCTGTTCTCTGCTATTTGTTTTTTCAGGTCGTTCAGTTGGTTGGTTCGAAACTGCAACTCCTGCTGCAGATTGTCCAGCTTGCTGTGCTGCCGGGTATATACTATGTTCTGCTGGTTATATTGCTACGTTATTTCGTTAAATTCCTTTTCTACCGCCTGAAAGTCCGCTTCCGCATTCTGAATGGTCAGCTGCAAAGCCTTCAGTTCGCCGGTTATCTTTTCAAGGTCTGCACGCGTACCTTTTATATTTTCGTGGGTGTGGTCCAGCTGGGCTTGCAGTTCCTGCAGGCGTTTATCGCCCTGCTGGTTCAGCTGCT
>CAYNGS010000489.1:0-3173 GCA_964396625.1 uncultured Flavipsychrobacter sp. | reverse complement strand
TATTGCCCGAAATCCGCGGATATATGGCTTCTTGTGCCGGACTCCGGTTATCTCTTACATTGATGTTTTTGTCGTTGTAATACAGTGCATCCGCAATGCCGGAAACTACTTTCATCTTTATGATCAATAAAAATATACCATATGAATAACCGGTCGGCTCTGCTTTGTTTTTCAAACCGTAAGACATAACTTGCATACCCCATTGACGCATCTGCGGATTGGGGAAGGTGTTTTTGTCTATCTCCGAATTGGCAATAACAGGCTTTTTCCGCTTCATTGGATCTGCCGGTTTGTTATCGGAAAACGAAAGAGTGCCAAAAATACAATATTGCACCCTTGCTTTTAAAATATAAACAGTTTACCTTGCATTCAAAATAATGTCTTAATCGGTATAAGTTAAAACTGGTTAACATTAATTTAGTTAAGCTGCTTTTGCAGCCCTGTTCGGAAAAATTAATGATTTAAAAACGAAAAATTGTCCGTTATGAGAAAATTGTCTTTACTCCTGTTGATGTCTGTAAGTGTTGCATTTTGTCTTTTTTGTACAAGCTGCGGTACGTCGCGTTTTGCATCAGCTCCTCCCGATTATGGTAACGATACGCAGTACGTGCCATTTACAAAGGCGCTGAAACAGCGTTTGGAACACGACGGTGTCGACATCAAGAAAATTCAGTTTTACGTTGACCAGAAAATAGTCTTAAAACACTCTAACGGTGGCGAAAAAGGCCGCGTTCAGGATGGTGTGATCTTGCTGGACCACGCTGATCCGGTTGAAATTACCATTCCCGAATACACACCGGGTGTTTGCGAAAAAGTGAACGGCGATGATCTCATGATCAGTTTCGATGCGCCCGGCAAATGCGTAGAATTCGGCTCGCTTTATGCCAACAATGTCTTCATGCTTGTTGGTACCAACTGGCATAATGGTCTGGTAGACGTCAACTATGATGGCAAATCATACCTTGCTGAATGCGGCTCGTGTAGCAACATTGGAGAAGTAAGGCTGCTTGTTAGAAAAAATCAGGCTTACTCAAAAGACGAACAAAATAAAGTTGTCCTCGGCAGAAGGGTTAACTAATACGATACAATATAAGGAGCCCCGCAGAGCATATCTGCGGGGCTTTTTTTTTGAACACTGTCGCCCTATGTGTTTTGCACAGGTTGCAAAACACCAAAAATATTTCCTTCCGGATCCTTTCGATAAGCCAGTATGCCCACACCCGGCACATCCATTTTATCGAGTGAAACCGTGCCTCCCGCTTTTTCTATTTTCGCAAGCGTCTCATCTATATTTGCCACCTCAATAGTGCATACGTAGGCATTAACTGGCTCTCCACCCTTCGGTCCGTCACCATGCCGCGGAGTGATGCCGCCATTGATACCTGTGTATGGCGAACCCTGTTCGTCCTTGCCCGTGTTTACCAGTCGGTAGTTACCCATTTGCGGCCCCATATCCGTGATGTTCCAGTCAAAGACATCCTGGTAAAATTTTTGCATTTTATTGAGATCGGTAGCGTGTATCTCAAAGTGAACAACCCTGTTCATGATCTGTAAAATTTAAGCCTGAATATTAAAGATATAATTCCTCGCTGACACAGCAACAAAAAAGCCCAACAAAATGTTGAGCGTTTTCAATGTTAAGATTCCGTTCCCGAAATTTTTACCGGCAGCATTTGCTGACTTGCGTTCACAGTTTTTTACATTCCGCCACCCGGCTGCAACAGGCTCACGCGGTTTCCTTCGGTGTCCTGGAACGATATCCAAAGACCCACACCCGGGATGGCCATTGGCTCCATACTCGCTGCCCCCGATTCATCCATAGCTCCCAGTATTTTTCCGCCGCCTGTCTCCACCGCCTTCATCGCGCCATGTATATCCGGCACGGCAATCACCACAGATGGAGCGTGAGACAGCTCGTTGTCTGTTTTTTGGTAAAAGCCGCCGTTTATTGTGCCGGGTGTTTTTACCATGCCTTTGTCATCAGTTTCTGAGGTCTGGGCCACGATGTAGTTGCCCATTTCTGCGCCCATTTGCTGGAGCTTCCAGCCAAATGCAGTTTCATAAAATTTCTTCATGCGCTCATTGTCGAAATATCCCATTTCGAAATGTACTACCGGATTCGTGCTCATAGTTGTTATGTTTTAGTTTATGTACATCACTAAATTACTTGAAATGTTTGACACGAAAGAATGGAAAAAAAACGTCCGATTCCTCTCAAATCGCGACTTATCGTGTCAACCAGCAGACGAAACCATAAACTATTGGATCTCAACACCATCGATCGACGGCATCATTGCCACTTACAGCAACCGGACCAACTATTATTGGAGCTACTTCGCAAATACCTTGCTGCGCAATACTTCTTCCAAATAAATTTTATAAGTCTTGCCAACTGGTATTTTGTGGCTGCTTACATACACGTGATCCCGTTCCTGCTGTGTGATCTTCGACAGGTTCACAATATGCGACTTGTGGATGCGTGCAAAAACATCAGCCGGCAATTTCTCCCGCAGCTCACGTGTTGTGATCAGCGATAGGTAAGATGCGTTCGTGCAGTGTATCTTCACATAGTTGCCCAGGCTCTCAGTAAACAAAATGTCCTGCAGCGCTATCTGTGTGCGGCTTCCTTCTGCCCTTATTTCAATACTTACGGCGTAACTATTGGCGATATTTTTACTGCGATTTCTTATTTTCTCCATCGCCAACACAAATCGTTCAAACCGCACCGGCTTGTACAGGTAGTCTACAGCGCCATAGTCATAGCTTTTAAAGGCATGACTGGTGCAGGCAGATACGATGACCACTGCCGCTTCGGTGTTGGTCATTTCCAGCAGCGAAAAACCGTCAAGTTCCGGCATATTTATATCAAGAAAAAGAACATCGGCTTTATTACGATCCAGCCATTGCACCGCCTCCATTACATTATAGCAAGAAGCTGAAAGACGCATGTATGGCAGGCGCGCTATATAATGCGCCAGCACCGTATGCGCCCTCGGCTCGTCGTCTATTATCAGGCAATTCAGCATGGTCAATATAGCTTTCAAGACAAAAGTTACCAACAACAAGCCATACCTGCAAAAAAACTTGATGAAATGCGTTCATCAAAAATTACTTCCATTCATCATTTTTCCCGCGATGTCCTCTGTATTCGGCGCGTAATTTGCTGTACACAA
>CAYNGS010000488.1:0-3174 GCA_964396625.1 uncultured Flavipsychrobacter sp. | reverse complement strand
CAAAAAGCGATTCGAAACATTCCTTTACTCGACGATCGGTGTGATCGTGATGGTTATCGGCTTCTTCATAAGCCTTTGGGATCTGTTGACAAGGGTGAAGCGGGACGTGCTCGTTTGATGCTGATAACCAATAAATTATCTGATCTTATTTGATCTTCTTATTAGGGTTTCATGCAATTCCAGAACCTGTGGTAATATTGCGGTCTTATCATCATTGGTGATCACATAGTCGCAAAGCTTCATCTTCTCATCCTCGTTCATCTGCTGGCCAATGATCGCCAGCACTTTACCTCGGGACAGATTGCTGCGTTTCATGACACGTTCTATACGCAGTTCCTGCGGCGCATAAACGCCAATCATCACATCCATATCCTTGTCAGAGCCGCTCTCAAAAAAAATTGCTGCTTCCTTGATTACATAGGGGCTGTGCTGCTGCTCAAGCCATTGCCTCGAATACATTAGCGTAGCCGGGTGAACCAGCGCATTTAGCTCCTGCAGTTTATCTGGTTCGTAAAATATGATCTCGGCCACACTTACACGGTCCAGTTTACCGTTTTCATAAACGTTGTCGCCCAGCAGGTCTTTGATCTCGCTCACTAGCTTGGGGTCATGCTCCATCAGGTAGCGGGCTGCATCATCAGCATTAAATACAGGTATGCCAAGTGTGGCAAACACCTGGCATACTACTGACTTACCCGAACCAATGCCACCTGTTACACCTGCTTTCAGCATTGGAGGGGGGGTTATTTCGTTGCTGCTACCGTTGTTGCGCTGGCTGTGCTGTCCGTTTTCTTACGGGCTGCAGTCGTCATCTCCATAGATACCGCCGAGCGCTCTATGGTCATAAATGTGCCACGGCTGATCTCCAATTGCAGCGTGCCGTCGTCATTTGCACGGTTTATGCGGCCATGAATCCCGGCAGTGGTCACTACCTGCTCGCTAACTGTCATGCTGTCGGCAAATTTCTTTTGCTCTTTGGCTTTTTTGGCCTGTGGGCGTATCATGAAGAAATACATCACCACAAACATGCCCACCATCAAAAAGATGGGGGTCATTCCGCCACCTGCTGTCGGCGCTCCGGCCTGTAGCATTATTGTTTCTAAATTCACTTGATTTGGTTTTTATTGTTGTTATTAAAAATTTTTGAGAAAATCTATTTTGTTAGAGATACTTCAAGGTTTTCGCATTTCCGCTGGTTTCCTTCTATTTCTTCAGCACTTCCGATTTAATATACAGCATATGCACGCTCCTCAATGTGTTTGTGTGTATCGTTACCGACTTCTCCTGGTGGCCTGACTTGCCGGCAGAATTAAAAGTGACCTTTAAGATCGCTCCTTTTCCGGGCGCGATCTCGTCGCGGGGAAAATCAGGTACCGTGCAACCACACGAGCCATATGCAGACGTGATGATCAACGGGCTTTTACCATTGTTTGTAAATGGAAAGTCGTGTTCCACCACTTCATCCTCATGTATGGTGCCGAAGTCGTGCAGCGTATCGGTAAAATCCATAGTAGGCTTATTGGCCGCAGCCACGGGATCGAGCCCGTTGGCAGTGTGCGGATTACTCACCATGCTGGTGGGTATCTTGTTCTTATCATTACTGTCTGTACCGGCATTTTTGCATGCCCCTAAAAACAATAGCGATATCACGAGGTAACGTTTCATCTATTACTTAACCGGTTTAATATCTCTTTTATTCACGCAAAAACCACTTTAGGAATTGGCATTTCTGTCCACCTTACTGATCTTGTTTTCCTTCACGAGGTCCTTCAGTATGTTGTCCAGCACCCCGTTTACAAACTGTCCGCTTTGAGGCGTACTGTATTGCTTTGCAAGGTCGATGTATTCGTTTATCGTCACCTTTGTAGGTATCGTAGGGAAGTACAAAAACTCGCAAACACCCATTCTCAGCAGCAGCAGGTCTATCATCGCCACGCGTTCTTTATCCCAGTTATTCAGCTTGGGTTCTATGAGCTCCATACAGTAAGCATCCTTATCTATCACAGCCTGCAATAGCTCGTGGGCATACTCTTTCTTCTCGCCAGACAGCAGGTTCAGGAAGTTCACCTTCGAATTGCTCCTGAAAAAATTCTGCATCAGCATCACGATCAGTTCACTGTCATCTTCCCAGCCAGGCAACTCGTCGGTAAAATAACTCATCAGTCCTTCGTTTGCCAGCACCAGCTTTTCCCAGATGTACTGTATTATCTCCTTTTCCTCCGCGGGGCTGTGTTCCTTAGCCGCCGTGTACTTGCCATATTCCTCACTTTTGGCCAGTTGCTGGTACACTTTCTTCACCCACTCTTCGTCTATGAACCGCTCTAATTTATCCTTCTTTATTTTTTCACTGAAAGACGCGTTGTTCAGCATTTTCAGCACGAAGCCATTAACTGCGATCTGGGTATTTACGTTCAGGTCCTCAGTGCTCCGGAGGTACTTTGCCGACCGGTGCTGCGCATCGGTTTCGGCATACCGGGCTATGCGCAATGAATAAAGAACGGAAACCGTGAAAATGTCCAATACCTGGTCCAGCTTGTCATTAAGTATCCTGGTTGCAGCCGTTTTATTTCCCTGGGCTCCATCCTCAAGCGAGGAAAGTGTATAGAGCGTTTGCATCACTTTCACCCGGATATTCCTTCGGCTAATCATATATTATAACTAAAGAACCTGTTTAAGACCCGCAAAGGTAGCAAAATTAGGGTGAATCTCTGTTAAGCTATTGGAAAATTAAAAGCCTGAACTGGCACGATATTTAATGTTATTTATCTGTAATACCTTTGTTATGATACGCAAATTGTCATCGGGAAAATACAGGATATATTCCAGGAAAAAAGACCCGAAAACGAACAAGAGAAAAAACCTCGGCACATTCGATTCCATGGACCAGGCAAGGCAACACGAACGGGAGATCCAGTACTTCAAACACGGTTCTTAAAAGACTCATATGGCAACAAAAAAGAAAGCAGCCGCAAAGAAATCTGCTCCTGCTAAAAAGACAGCCAAAAAGAAAACCAAAAAGGTAAGCATGCTGGATGCTGCAATAATCGGTGCGTCCACGCCGCCCTTTGCAGGTGTCTGACAGAAGGATACTGTGCTTTGCGCGCTACTTTTTTACTGCAGCTGCCTGGATGTAGCCGGGGGGCGTGAGGAACTTGTTGATCCTTGTATGCTTCA
>CAYNGS010000487.1:0-3177 GCA_964396625.1 uncultured Flavipsychrobacter sp. | reverse complement strand
AACATTCATTTAAATTTAAACACATAAAATTCGTATAATGAAAACTTTCACATTGTTTACTTCTACTAAAGTTGGTGCAATTGACGTAACAAATCGAATAGTTATGGCACCCATGACCCGTTGCCGCGCGATCGACAATATCCCTAATAAGTTAATGGCAAAATACTACCAACAACGGTCTGCCGCCGGGCTGATCATAACCGAAGGTACATCCCCCTCCCCTAATGGTCTGGGCTATGCACGTATTCCCGGTATTTTTACAGAATCCCAAATACTAGGTTGGAAAGAGATCACCTCGGGAGTGCATAAAAGTGGGGGGAAGATAATCGTACAACTGATGCATACAGGAAGGATCAGCAATATCCTGAATATGGCTATAGGCAGTGAGGTAGTAGCGCCTTCAGCTATAAAAGCCGCAGGACAGATGTGGACAGATGCCAAAGGCATGCAGGATTATCCAACTCCCAAAGCAATGACAGCAGAAGATATCGTAACCACACAGGCCGAATATGTGACGGCAGCCAAAAATGCAATTGAAGCTGGATTTGATGGAGTGGAACTCCATGGTGCCAATGGCTACCTGCTTGAAGAATTTCTATCCCCTGCTACCAATGTACGCACTGACAAATATGATGGCAGTATTGAAAATCGTTGCCGGTTCGTAATAGAAGTGGCCTCAGCAGTCGCAGCCGCTATTGGAAAAAACCGAACAGGTATACGCATATCACCATATGGAGTAGCAGGTGATATGCCCGATTATCCGGAAATTGATGCCACCTATGACTACCTTTCAAAAGAACTTAACAAACTTGGGATTGCCTATATCCATATCGTTGACCACTCCGCAATGGGTGCCCCCACCGTGCCTATCCAAATTAAGCAGCTGATCCGCAAAAATTTCAAAAATACACTTATTATTTGTGGCGGTTATGACAAGGACGGTGCTGAAGCAGATCTGCAAAGTGGCTTGTGTGACCTGGTGGGCTTTGGCCGACCATTTATCAACAACCCGGACCTCGTGCAGAGATTAGAATACAATCAGGAATTATCTCAAAACCTCAAGACAGAATTGTTCTACACGGCTGATGAACATGGCTATACCGACTATCCGAATTTCAAAGTGCCGGTCGTGCTTGAAATTAGGTAATGGACTGTAGAGGCAATCGCTATATTTTCATCACTTGATTTAGTAAACTCACCTCAAATGATCCGCGACCATTATGAAATGACTGCTTTTATTTAACCGAAGGGTGTCAAGCGGAATGTGTGAAAGGTGTAACTAATCACCACTCCTGTGTAACACTTAATCTATTAGATAGGATCACCTTTACTCGTGTAATAATTCCATAACAATAAAATTGAAAATACGATGAAAAATAATGAAGAATTACAGAAGGACGTTCAGGATGCAATCAAATGGGAACCATTGCTGAACGCAGCAGAGATTGGCGTTACTGCCAAAGATGGCGTTGTTTCACTAACAGGTGTAGTGGATACCTATGCAAAGAAAATAGAAGCGGAAAGCGCAGCTAAAAGAGTAATTGGCGTAAAAGCGCTGGTTGAGAAAATTGAAGTGAAACTACCAAGTGCATGGACAAAGACCAATGCTGAAATTGCTAACGAAGTATTGGTTGCGCTGAAATCAAACTGGTCTGTGCCTGCCGACAAAGTAACTGTAAAAGTGGAAGATGGCTGGGTTACTTTAGACGGTGAATTGCCTTGGAATTATCAAAAGGAAGCTGCGAAAAGTGCAGTAAATTATCTTACCGGCGTTAAAGGTGTAACCAACAACATTAAAATCAAATCGGATATCCATGATGCGATTGAAAAGGAAGATGTTGTAGATGCAATCGCAAGAAGCTGGTCAATTGACGACAGTGATATCAGCGTATCTGTATCTGGCACAAATGTTACTTTAACAGGAACGGTAAATTCCTGGTATCAGAAAGAAGAAGCAGGGCGCATTGCATGGAAAACACCTGGCATTTGGAATGTAAAGAATGAATTAGCAGTTGACTATGAATATGCTTTTGATTAATAAATAATTTTTAAACGCCGGAAAGATTTTCGCGGTTAAGAATATATAGCAGGGTATAGGAGTAAATATACAGAGCAAGAGGCCATCCGGAAAAGTGATGGTCTCTTGCTATTTAAGCTATGTTCAGATTTGTTGGACTCACCATGTGTGAAAGGTGTAACTAATAGCTACCTGCGTGTAACACTTAGGTTTCTGAATAGGGTCACCTTTACACCTGTAATGATTCCGTTACGAAAAAATTGAAATTGTATGAAAACCAATGCAGAATTACAGAAAGACGTTCAGGATGCGATCAAGTGGGAACCATTGCTGAATGCAGCGGAGATAGGAGTAACTGCCAAGGACGGTATTGTCACGTTAACAGGAAGTGTTGACAGCTATGCGAAAAAATCAGAGGCTGAAAGTGCTGCTAAAAATGTAGCCGGCGTTAAGGCAGTAGTAGAAAAGATAGAGATCAATTACAGTGACTGGGGAACAACCAGTGACGGTGACATCGCCAAGGAAATCCTAAGCGCCTACAAATGGAATTTCCAGGTTCCTAATGATACAGTCAAGGTGAAGGTCGAGAATGGCTGGGTAACCCTCGAAGGAGAACTGAACTGGAACTACCAGCGTGACGCGGCAAAAGACGCTGTAAGCCACTTGAGCGGCGTTAAAGGCGTTACCAACAGCCTGACGATAAAATCTGAAACACATGACGCTATCGAACAGAAAGATATTGAAAGTGCAATTGCACGCAATTGGTCAATGACTGATGACGATATAACTGTGAAGGTTTCAGGTTCACGGGTTACTTTGACAGGCACGGTAGGCTCATGGTACCAGAAGGAAGAAGCAGGCCGGATAGCATGGAATGCACCCGGTGTTGAAATGGTGGTAAATGACCTGGTAGTAGAATATGACTATGCACTGGTTGACTAATTCAAAAGCGGGAGTAAAAACTCCCGCTTTTCTAAATAAGTATTTCATCCCCACAAAAGAAAATCATGAAACCAAATATAGAACCTCTTCGCGTCGGTATCGGCGGGCCGGTTGGCTCCGGCAAGACCGCGCTTACCCTCGCGCTCTGCAAGCGCCTTCGCGACGTCTATGGCATCGCGGTGGTGACCAACGACATCTACACCAAGGAGGACGCCCAG
>CAYNGS010000486.1:0-3187 GCA_964396625.1 uncultured Flavipsychrobacter sp. | reverse complement strand
TGATACGTTCACTATTGAGATCGGGAATGGTTTTGACACTGCATCTACTACCGTGTATGTAACGATCGATTCTTTACCATCACTGAGCAGTACGCTCACACCGTTTGCTATTTGCGATAACACTACGTTCAACTACACACCAACAAGCACCACAGTTGGTGCATCGTTCAATTGGGTGCGTCCTACTGTTACGGGCATTTCAAACGCAGCGGGCATTGGTGTCGGCAATCCGTTCGAAACACTCACAGATACAACGTCATTGCCTGTTCCGGTAACTTATGTGTACACAATAGCCGGTAGTAATGGCTGCAGCAACGTACAGGATGTTGTTGTTGTTGTACTGCCTACGCCACGGCTCCTTGCTCCGTATGTAGATACGATCTGCAGCGGCGGCGGCTTTGTTTATGTGCCTGTGTCTTCTACTACACCTACAACCTACACATGGTCGCGTGCACCCGTTCCGGGCATTTCCCCGGTTCTTGCTACGGGCATCGGTAATATCACAGAAACACTGATCAACAGCACTGATACCAGCATTAACGTGGTGTATGAACTGGCGCTCACAGACAGCGGCTGTACTTCGCTGCATGATGTGGATGTGCTGGTGAACCCGCAGCCACAGATCACTACTGTTTCTACGCAGCCCGGTTCTTCATTGTGTGCAGGTACGCTCTATGCAAATTTTGGCGCCGACGTTCCTCCTCCGCCCGGCGTCACTTATAGCTGGGAAGCTGTGAATGCGAGCATATATGCACAGGGTGCTGACCACCAGTTTGCGCTCGTTAACTTCCTTACTCCCGGCAATGCGTTGGTGATACTTATCATCAATGTTGCAGACCAGCATTGCGTGGTATATGACACTACAGCAGTGACCGTGGATACGAGCACTATCACTACAACAAACGTTCTGTATTACAACTACCAGTTCATCTATCCTGACAACACAATGGATAGCTACCAGTGGGGTTATGACGATGCAGCCACTTACGATTCGACAATGATAGCCGGTGCAGATTTTCAGAGCTACGTAGATGCTAATCCTGATTTTGTAAATAACTATTACTGGGTAATAGTGAGCAAGGGCGGCTGCACCAGGAAAGTGTATTATAACGCACCTACTGGCATTGCCAGCGTGGGCAGTGCGAAGCTGGTTAATCTGAAAGTATTCCCCAACCCTGCAAAGGATGAGGTGAACATAAATATCAGCGGCGGAACAGGCAATGTGACGACCATGTCTTTGACAGACATACTTGGGCAGACTATTAAAACACAGCAGGTAACTGGGCAGCATTCGCAATTTGATATTGCCGATCTGCCGGCGGGTTGTTATTTCATCAGTTGTTCGCAGAACGGCGAGAGAATGGCTACAACCCGGTTTACTAAAAACTAACTTAGATTGATCAGTAAAAAGATATTGATGAAAAAAATTATTCTAATACTTATTGCCGCTGCCGGAACAATGAATGTAACAGCGCAAAACATAAATCCGGAAACGGATTATGCGGGCAAAGGCGTTGCCGGAAAACAGAAGAAGATCGTAAAGCCGGACAGCATGCTGTCCTCATGGTGCCTGGATGTGAACCTTGTTGCCGGAGCTTTATCAGAAGGCGTGACCACAAAGAATATGGGCGCCCACTATCTCAATCCCGTTTCTGCCAATACGAGCATCGGCAAGCTGAAGTTTAACAACGGATCTTCTTACGGCATCGATGCCGAGGTGGGGTATTTCTTTGGCAATAAAAAGCATTTTGGTGTTGGTGCAGGTCTTATGTACATGTATCAGCAGGCCAATGCTACCCTCGACAGGTTCCATATCGAGTACCAGTCTACAGACGTGTTCTCCAATGTGTTCAGGCAGGAGATAACTGCCAACCAGAAGATCAAGGAGACATACACCATTAATAACTTCAATATTCCGCTGCTGTTCAAGTACAAAACGCGTATAGCAAAGAATATTGGTTTTACTGCTGATGCCGGACTGCTTGTGAATGTTGTAGCACAGAATCATTACAGCACAAACGCTTCTTTCGACTACGAAGCAGTGTACCAGTATACAACGGGCGGCGATGGCAATATCCATACAGCCTATGACAACGCGCCCACACCGGCGCAAAACGATCTGCTGCTCACTAAGGGCCGTTATATCAATGACCACACCATCGGCAACATCAACGACTACTTCAACTCGTTGAGGGGACAAGGTTACAATGTGGGTCTTGGCGTGAAGCCCAATCACCGTACCGGTAATATTGCAATGAACGGTTCTGTTGGACTGTTGCTGCGCCCGGCTATCAGTGTGTACCTGTCAGATATGATCGCACTCAATTTCGGAGCGTACTATATTTACCAGGATTTCACGCACAGCGCGCAAAGCAACTATGTTATTACCAATAAAGTAGGCGAATACAGTTCTGTATTGAACAGCGTAAAATCGGTTTCCAACAATTCATATGGCGTTAGTGCAGGTGTGCGCATTTTCTTCCCCCACAAGGAAAAGCCTGAGGCGCTGGTAATACCTGATATGCCGACTGAGCAGATAGCTGAAAATCATGAAGCACCTGAAGAAACAGAAGCCGGCGAGGTAGCCTCACCGGTGAACATTGATATCTCGACACCGATCTTATTTGACCTCGACAAATCGGTGATCAAACCTTCAGGTTATGCAATACTCGAAGAAGCTGCAACCCAGCTCAAAGAAAATCCACAGGCTTATGTAGTTATTCATGGCTATACCGATATTACCGGCCCTGCTTCATACAACAGGACCTTGTCTAAACGCCGCGCTATGGCCGTGAAGAATTACCTGCAGAAGAGAGGCGTGAGCGCGAAACACCTGAAGACAATTGGTCATGGCTCGAAATTCCCTGCTGCCAGCAATGATACAAGAGCAGGAAGGGCGCAGAACCGCCGCGTTATCATGAAGCTGAAACAAGGCGAAGGTGACGAATAAGAATAGCTGAACATCATTTTATAAGAGAGCGCCGGGTGTTCCCGGCGCTTTTGTTTTTGCTAAGGTCGCCTCCTGGGACGTCTCCGACTTTAGAACTAACTATGAAATTGACAACTGTACTCTGGCTTCTGATACCGTTCAGTTGCCTTGAAAAAACGAGCTTTCCTTTTAGGGCCGCTGGATTCTACACTAATTTGCCATTTACGACGATTGCCGTTGCGCAAAGTCTTTCGCCTC
>CAYNGS010000485.1:0-3192 GCA_964396625.1 uncultured Flavipsychrobacter sp. | reverse complement strand
AAATGAGGTGCAAAAGTAATTATTATTCTTATGATTAGTATCTCATTAACCCATTTAACTTACTGCTGATTTAAGCGTCACCAAAACCCAACTCGACAACCAAAATGAGGCACTTGATCTTTATTTTCTGTCATGGCTTATTTTTGGCAGTATTGGCACGCTAATTGCGCCTGATAGCTGTTACGCCGTGCACTCCCACGACTACCGAATGGTGCCAAGTCTTAGCACACGCAATCGTCTAAACCTATCTCAGGACGAGGCAAGCGAGGTTGATCGGGAAATATGGGGTGATGTTGGGGATTTCGATTAAAATGCATATGATCTGCAGGCAATGCTTTCAGCCAAACTGAATTCCCGATTTCTTCTGAAAAAAAAATTTTTTGCCCTGGGTAAATCGACGCATAGGGGAGTTAAATAAATGGGAAATTGACAAGCACACATTCGATTAGAGAACTAGGGCATAGTGGGGTGATAATGAGGATTTCGATTAAATGTAATATGAGCCACAGTAAAGGATCACAGCGTTTTTCATTTACCCAATTTCCCGGAAAAAATGTTTTTCGCCGGTGTGGAAATCAGTAAATCAGGCAGCGCTCGGCTAATCTGAGGTTCAGACAATAGGGCACCATAGGGAAATGTCGGGTGACATTGAGGATTTCAATTGCAAGCCACCTGCCCACCGGACAGGCAGGTCTGAGGTGCAGGCGAGGATTTCAGCAAAATAAAATTCCCCCGTTTTTCCATAGAAAAATTTTTATGTCCACGGGAAATAAATGGACTCACCCCAACTAACTACTAATTACTCAAGACTATTTCATAAAAATTTAAACTAATTGAATTACAGTAAGTCTTATATTTGTTAGCATCAAAATCATCCCCGTATGCGTTACTCTAAACTTTTAGCCGCCTGCACTGTCGTGGCCGCGTTGTCACTCGTTATTTTTACGGCGGCATGTCATAAGAACAGAACGATCGCGGAAGATACCGGCTATGCAGCCGACCAGGCACTGTCTGAGCAAACTTTCAATGATGTTCAGGCCATATCAGACCAGGCGTCCGGCACTACCGGCAATATGAGTTACCGCACCACGGCCACCACCAGCGGCCCATGCGCCAGGGTGACCCACTTAGGCGATTCGATCATTATTGATTTCGGACCATCCAACTGTATGTGCCGCGATGGCCGCAACCGCAGGGGACAGATAATAGTTACCTATACGGGCGGTGGCTATGCCAATGCCGGCTCGGTGCATACGATCACTTTCAACAATTTCTACCAGAATGACAACAAAATAACCGGGTTCAAAAGGGTGACCAATATGGGTAACAATTCATTCGGCCAGCCCTACTTTAATATTCATATTGAAGGGTCCGTCACTCATGATGGCGGCGGAACAGTAAGCACCGTATGGGACCGCGTTCGCACGCAGACCGAAGGCGCAGCTACAACTGACATATCTGACGATGTATACCACATCACTGGGTCGGGTACGCTCACCCGTGCAAACGGCACGCTGGTAAACATCAATATCGCTACACCGCTTGTGGTTGCAGAGAGTTGCCGGTGGATAGAAGCAGGCACAGTTACCTTTTCGATCGGGAACAAGACCCGCAGCCTCAACTATGGCGACACACCGGTTTGCGATGACAACGCTGTGCTTACAATAGCAAACGGCAACACCCGGAATGTCGTTTTACCCTGATTTATTGCCGTTTTTAATATAAAAGCGGGAAATATTTCAAGCCTTTTATATTTTGTGTCATTATCTTTATGCAACATTACCCAGTATTTGTATATTAGCAGCAAATTATTATCGCGAAGCATTCCGTGCGGGAGTGCTTTAAACAAAAAATTTATCTATGCATTGTAAATTAAACCTCAGTAGAACAACTTTTTTCATAGCTATTACATTGATATTTTTTGCTGCGTGCAAGCCTGCACCAAGTCCTAATCCTGTGCCTACTGACAACGACGATAACGGTGGTTTTGCGTCCGACGCATCGAGGATCGAGCTGGTGAACAATGATGTTATTTCCCTCGCAGATGCTGCCGGCAGTTTGTACAATGGCGCGTATATGAAGGCTACTCACACGACCCTTGGCGCATGTGCGCTGGTTGGTCACGACACCGACAACACACTGGGCCTGCATACACTTACTATTTACTTCGGCGACAAAGACTGCAAATGCCTTGACGGGCGCAACCGCAGGGGCAGTATCATCATAAACTATTATGGTAATTACCCCGACTCGCTTCAGCCACACGTCATCACATTCTCAAACTACTATGTCAACGACAATAATTTGACCGGGTCTATTACCTGCACAAGGATCGACACAACTGTTGTTGGCAACTGGTACTACCAGGTTTCTGTGAACGATACGCTGAACATGAGTCCTGATCCGCTGAACAGCCAGTGGGTTATTTGGAACGGTACTTTGGTTCGTAAATGGATTGCCGGATACGCTACTAACGACAGAAGCGATGATGTCTTTTCGGTTTCCGGCAGCGCTAACCTTACGCGCCCTAATGGTCATCAGTTCACGTTCAACATTTCGTCTGCGTTGCAATTCGCACTCAACTGCGACTATGCCGAGTCTGGCGTGGTTAATGTGAACGGATTGGCCGGCGCCCGTATCCTGAATTATGGGGGTGGCAATTGCGATGCGCTGGCACAGATCACCATCGGCGCTGTGGTAAACGGCGTTAATCTCACCAAATAATCACAGGCAGGTTAAGAGTGTACTGCATGCAAACCGGATCTCGTCTTCGGTTATTGTAAGCGGCGGAGCTATCCGTATACAGTTCGCTGCAAAAAGAAACCAATCGGAGAACAAGCCTTTTGCAAGGCATCTTCTGAGTGTTTCTGTCACATGAGCCGCGGTGTCCAGCTCGGCTGCTATCAGCAGGCCCTTGCCACGCACAGCCTTTATTGCCGGGTGTTTCAGCAGCGATACAAAAAGCGCTTCCTTCGCAGCCACGGTCTCCATCATGCCTTCGTCCAGCAGCGCCTGCATGCCAGCCATGCCAGCGGCACAGCACACCGGGTGTCCGCCAAAAGTAGTGATGTGGCCCAGCACAGGGTTGTTGGTCAGCAGTTGCATCAACTCGTATGACGCTACGAATGCACCAAGCGGCATGCCGCCACCCAGGGCCTTACCCATCAGCACCATGTCCGGCACGACGCCATA
>CAYNGS010000484.1:0-3203 GCA_964396625.1 uncultured Flavipsychrobacter sp. | reverse complement strand
ACAAAAAGTTTGTAAGTTTATGCTCAATTACCATGTCAGGAATTTATTGGTGTTAACTAAAGATTTACGATTGCCTCGTGCTGGTGACTTCGAAGGGAAAATCTGTTAATAAGAATATCAAATAAATTTTGTTTAAACATTAGCATAAATACATACATCATGAAAAGAAACATCTACTTTTTACTTTGCTCTTTTTTGGTTTTTGGTTTTTCGTATCATGCAAATGCAGAGGTTCCACCGTCTTTCGCGGGCGGGCACAACCAGAACCTGACCGTCTGCAAAAACTCTGCGCCGAACTCCATTAATACGTTGCTCGCAGTAATTGATTTCGACGCGGGGCAAACTGAAACGTGGAGTGTGTCTTATGGTGCGTCTCATGGCACGCTGATAGCGGGCTATGTAACAACATCAACAGGTAGTACGCTCACGCCTACCGGCTTGTCTTACACTCCGGACTTCGGCTATGTGGGCACGGACTCTTTTCAGATGATGATCACAGATGGCTCTGCTTTCGACATCACAACTATTCATGTTACCGTAAACCCCACACCAGCTCCCATTACAGGACCATCAAGCATGTGTTCCGGTGTTATTATCACACTGAATGACGTTACCGGCGGTGGCACATGGAGTAGCAGCGCTCCGGCAGTTGCAACCGCAACCATCATCGGATCAGGAGTAGGCGCTGTCGGCGGCGTTTCAGGTGGCACAGCTACTATCAGCTACATACTCAGCACAGGCTGCGCGGCAACAACTGTTGTCACAGTAAACCCGGTACCTTCTGCTATTACCGGCACGGCGAGGGTTTGTGAAGGGCTTACCACAACTCTTAGCGACCCTGACGCAGGCGGCACCTGGAGCAGTGGCTCACCCACTGTTGCTACCATCGACGGAAGTGGCGTTGTCACGGGTGTTTCGGGAGGGTTCAGCAATATTACATACAGCTTTAGTTCAGGCTGCAAAACAGTACGCACGGTAAGTGTCAACTTCACCCCCGGCGCTATTGCGGGCACAACCGTCGTTTGCGCAGGTTCGTCAACGACTTTGAGCGACCCGTCCGGCGGCGGCACATGGGCCAGTAGCGATGCAGGCGTGGCTACAATTAACCTTAGTTCGGGAGTTGCTACCGGTTTATCTGCGGGGTCGGCAACGATTACGTATACTGGTTTTGATGGCTGCACCACAACCCGGGGTATGACCGTGAACACTTCACCTGCAGCTATTTCCGGCCCCAACAACGTTTGTGTATCTTCCACAATTACTTTATCTGACGCCACACCGGGTGGCATATGGAGTTGTACCAGCCCGCACGTAACATTCAATACGGCTTCTGTTACGGTTACAGGCATCTCAATGGGCCCGGCCATAGTCACGTACACCATTGGTAGTTGTATGACGACCGCCGCAATCACCGTGAACCCGATAACACCACTCACCGGGGCAGGGAGCGTGTGCCCCGGCGGTACACTGGTACTGCACGATGGAACATCAGGTGGTTTGTGGACGAGCAGCGATCCAACAATTGCAACTGTTGTGACCTCAGGCGCTGGCATAGGTACCGTGACTGGTATATCTTCAGGCACCGCAACGATCACTTATACCATGTCTACAGGTTGTTCGGCTAATACTGACGTGACGATCAATCCTGTACCCGACCCGATCACAGGAACCATAAGTATCTGTTCAGGCCTTGCTGCATCTTTGTTCGACCCCACAGGCGGCGGTACATGGAGTTCCAGCAACCCCAGCATAGCATCTATATCGGGCAGCAGCAGCACCTATCTCGGTGTGTCTGCTGGCGTGGCTACTATCACTTATACGTTGAGTACCGGCTGCAGAACAACAAGATCGGTAACAGTTTACCCCACTCCGGCAGCCATAGCCGGAGGAACCTCGCCCTTCTGCCAGGGCACTTCCATTACTCTTTCCGACCCGACAGGCAGTGGTGTATGGGCCAGCGGCAGCCCGGCCATTGCCACTATCAATAGCAGCACAGGTATTGTCAACGGGCTCTCTTCCGGCACGGCAACGATCACCTATTCATTAGGCACCTGTATCGCAACAAAAATAATAACCGTCAACCTGGCCGCAGCTCCTATAACCGGGCCGTCCAGCGTGTGTATATCATCATCTATCAACCTGGGCGATGCGACACCGGGCGGCGCATGGAGCACTGCCAGCACGCACGTAACCCTGAGCCCGGCGGGCCTGGTCATAGGCGTGTCTGTTGGCTCTGCTACCATCACCTATACGGTCGGCAGCTGCACAGCAACAACCATAATTACTGTTAATCCTATCTACCCGATCACAGGCACCGGCAGCATCTGTACGGGCGCTACATTGATACTGTCAGACATCGTGGGCGGCGGTGCATGGAGCAGCAGCAACCTGACTGTGGCAACGGTTGCGCCCACAGGCTTTGGTGCGGGTACGGTAACAGGTGTTTCAGGCGGCACTGCTGTCATGACTTATACTATGCCAACAGGTTGTCTTGCTACAACAGTTGTAACGATCAACGCACTGCCTGCGGCGATCACAGGTACAGCGGTGGCCTGCTCAAGTTTCACCTCGGCACTTGCCGATGCAACGGGCGGCGGCACATGGATAAGCGGCTCCCCAACCATTGCCACTATATCCGCAGGCGGCGTGGTGACAGGTGTTTCTGCCGGCTATTCACTTATTACTTATACGCTAAGCACGGGTTGCAAAACCACAAGAGTGTTTACGGTAAATGCCCAGCCATCGGCAATAGCGGGCAGCAGCTCGGTTTGCGCGGGCTCTACGATAGACCTGAGCGATACGCTCGGCGGTGGAACCTGGCTCAGCAGCAACGACACTGTCGCCATCATCACCCCTACTTCATTCTCTGCTGCTACGCTTAACGGCATGTCTGCAGGCACAGTAACTATTACTTATACTCATACCGGTGGCTGCTTTGTTACTAAAACCATCATAGTGGATATCACGCCAACGCCTATCATCGGCCCGGACATGATGTGCCAGGGATTCACAGCCACACTGAGTGATTCCACAGGCGGCGGTATTTGGAGCAGTTCTACGGGTTTCGCTGCCATTGGTTCCGCTACCGGTCTTGTTACAGCCGTGTCGCCCGGCGATGCCACATTCATCTATGCGCTGGGCAGTTGCTTCACGTCTATAACAATCCCCATCCACCCTATATCGCCGATAACAGGCAGCAATAA
>CAYNGS010000483.1:0-3208 GCA_964396625.1 uncultured Flavipsychrobacter sp. | reverse complement strand
AGATCAGTTACAAAAAAGGGTGCCTTGAAAAAGTAATGCATCAGATCAGCACCTGGGATAATGTCGCCTTGGTAGCCCACGCAATGGAGGAGATCATAGATGTGCATGACCGATATAAAAATTTCTCTTTCTATACTCAAAAAGAGGCGCAGACATACATAGGGCAATTCATGGTGCGGTGATGATTGTCGAAAAAGAGTGTTGCCCGTGGTGCCATTCCTCGTTACCTTTGAACAACAATACGCTACAATAATATTTATATTATGCCATACGCAATCGTAACGGGAGCATCACAGGGAATGGGGAAAGTTATCTCGGAGAAATTGCTGTCGGAGGGTTTTTCAATTGCCGTGGCCGGAAGAAGCAAACATAAACTGGAAGCCCTGCAAGCAGATTGGAACGAGCGGTATCCTGAAGCCTCCATAATCGTATACACCGCAGATCTGGCCAATAAGGAAGAGTTAGGAGCTTTTGCTGATACAGCCCTATCCAACTTTCCCTCGATCGATGTATTGGTGAACAATGCCGGAAAGTATGAACCCGGCGTACTGGCAGATGAGCCGGAAGGACTGCTGGAACAAATGATAGCCGTGAACCTGTACACGGCCTACCACCTGACGCGGAAGATATTGCCGGTGATGAAGCGCAACATGAGCGGTCATATTTTCAACATGTGCTCGGTAGCGAGCCTGAGGGCCTACCCAAACGGCGGGTCTTACAGCATATCAAAGTATGCGCTGATGGGCTTCTCTGAAAATCTGCGGGAAGAACTAAGGCCCTACACCATCAAGGTGACGTCCATATGTCCAGGGGCTACCTTCACACCGTCGTGGGAGGGAAGCGACATAGAGCCCGGGCGAATTATGGAAGCAAGTGATATTGCGAACATGCTCTGGAGCGCCTACAATTTAACACCGGCGGCCAATGTAGATACCATAGTTATGAGGCCCGTCAAGGGCGATCTTTAGGCCTCGTTACCCCACGTGAAAGGCATGTGAAAAAATACCTTTTTAACGTAGTTTTAACCCTGCCCATCCGGCTTTCAAACTATTTTTGTGGATACCCAAAATGAAACACATAAACTATGTGGCGTTGTAATATCCTATTTCTGTTAATAACCGGAGCCTGTTGCCATGTTTGGGCACAGAATGTGGTTTTTACGGCAGAGGTGAGCGCACAAAAAATGGGCGTCAAAGACCAGGTACAACTTCAATACACAATAAGGGATGCCCAGAACCTGCAGACAGTATCCTCCCCTGCCACCGGCGACTTCGCGATAGTTGGCGGCCCGTACAAATCCACCAGTTCCAATACCACTATTACGGGGAACAAAGTAGTGTCTTCGCAGGCGCTGACCTTGACCTATGTTATTCAGCCGAAACACGAGGGTACTTTTACGATACCGCCGGTTGTGGCAAAGGATGCCGCAGGGCACAGCTACCAGTCGAACGCCGTGACGGTGCAGGTGGTGCCCGGCTCACTGGCCCAGCAGCAACAGCGACGCCAGCCGCAGCGTGATCCGTTTGCGCAGGACGATGACCTGTTTGCGATGATGCAGCACATGCAGCAGATGCAGCAACAGCAGATGCAACAAATGCAGCAACAACAGCAGCGCCGCCAGCAGCAGCAACCTCAAAGTCAGCCACAGGAAGACGCTAAAGTGAACGAAGCTGAATTGAAGAAAGATCTTTTTATCCGGGTGGCCGTGGACAAAAACAAGGTGCATGTGGGTGAGCAGATCACTACGAGTTATAAACTGTACTCAAGGCTGGCCATGCAGATGGGCATTTCCAAGCTGCCCTCGCTTAATGGTTTCTGGACCCAGGATTTCGACATACCCAAGCAGGCCAAGCCGACTGAAGAAGTAGTGGACGGAAAAAAATACCAGGTATTCCTGCTAAAGAAGTCTGCCTTGTTTCCGCAGCAAACCGGGACGCTGGAACTGGACCCCGCCGAGGCAAAGGGTGTGGCCCGCATCGTGCAGCAAGTGCGCAGACGCATGTCTGATATGTTCGACCCATTCGGAGCGGGCACCTTGATGATGAACGATCCGTTCTTCAATAATTCTTACTACAATACACTTGCGTACAAAGATGTGAAGGTAGACCTGAAAAGTGACCCGGTGAAAATTACCGTAACACCCCTGCCTGAAAAAGGGAAGCCTGCTGATTATGGCGGCGCGGTGGGTAAATTCAGCGTCAGCGATAAAATAGACAAACAGGAGCTGACCACTGACGATGTGGCCACCCTGACACTGAACATCACGGGCAGCGGAAACCTTAAACTTATAGAAGCGCCAAAACTGAACTTGCCCAACGGGCTGAACACCTACGACCCGCAAATAACAGATACCATCACCGGGCGCAGTACCACGATAAGCGGCAGCAAGATCGTTTCTTACGTCGTGACACCGCAGACACCCGGCGACTATGATATACCTGCGGTGTCGTTTACCTACTTTAATCCGCAAACGGGTTCGTATGAAACAGAGCTTACCCAGCCGATAAAACTACATGTAAAACCGGGCAAGCATTTTTCGCCTGTTCAGTCGGCTGACAACCGCTCTGCGCTCAGCGATATACACGATATAGTGAAACAACCTCTTGGGAAAATCATCCCGAGGAACCAGCCGGTACTGTTCACGCCTACCTATTGGTCTATGTATGCCTTCCCATTGCTCACATTTGTAGGGCTACTGGTATGGAAGCGCAGGGATGAGGAGCAATCGAAAGACTCAGCGATGCTACGCCGCAAGCGCGCGAACAGAATAGCATTGCAGCGTCTTGCCACTGCCAAAAAGTTGCTGCTGCAGCAAAGCAAAAAGCCTTTTTATGAAGAGATATCGAAAGCTATATGGCTGTATCTTAGCGACAAGCTGAGCATTCCCCTTTCGTCATTATCACGTGACACCGCGATGGAAGCGATGAGCAAGCTGAAAGTGCCTGCGACTCTGCAGGTGAACCTGGAAAATGTGTTCCGCGAATGTGAGACCGCACTATATGCATCGGGCGGGAGTGAACAAATGACCAACACCTATGAAGATGCAATAAAAGTGATCAGTGACCTTGAAGATGTGTTTAAAGCATGAAGAAAACAGTTTTAATACTTGTTGTACTCTTAACGGGCGCATGGCATTCGCTTGCGGCTGCAGATTATAACCAACTGTGGCAAAAAGGGAACAGCTTTTACGAACAAAAACAATACGACA
>CAYNGS010000482.1:0-3208 GCA_964396625.1 uncultured Flavipsychrobacter sp. | reverse complement strand
CCCCCGAGCACACGGTTCAGTTCACTGTCGGGCGCCTGCATCCGCGCTTCCTGCGACTGTACCACTTCATCCAGTTTGTGTGCTTTCCGTTGTTCTTTGTTATTATCGTCGTCCCAGCTTACGGCATCTGATTTCGATTTATCATCACGCTGCACCACTTCTTCCACAAATGAGTTCCATGCACCGCATGAAGGGCATTTACCCGTCCATTTCGGGGTCTCATATCCACACTGCTGACAAAAGAAAGCTGTTTTTATTTTAGCCATACTGCAAACTCCCTGAGGGGCTTCTCCGTTTTATTGATCAATTCCGTTGCAAGGTAATCAAAACTGCAAACCACTTTTCGTTAAGCGCAGTTACAATCACCGTATAAATACCCGGCAGGTCGTGGAAAGAAATAAAAATCTTTCAACAGTTATTTTATGGGCAGAGAAATTGATCAGATGATTTCCGCCGGTAAATCGTTTCATGGCGGTGATGATGTCCATTCAGAGATTCGGGGCAAAGAAAAAGAGCCACTGGAGGAATCCGGCGGCTCTTACTTACTAACCCATTAAATTCACAACTTGATACAAATGTAGTGTTCGCAGCCGTAGGAAAAAAATGGAATTACCCAAGCTGGCAATCACTTTTATAGATATAACGCTAATTAATATCCAATTTATTAAGATTGTTGATAATCAATGAAATGAGGTAATAATTTTATTGTATCTGATGACTGTTTTCTCAAATTATACCGTGTTATATTAATCTTAATCTTTGATTGATCGGCCATCGAATTCGTATAATTACATATTTTATATATTACTAGTTAAAATAGCAAAGAAGCTGGTTGGCTTTGCTGCATCAGGCGTATTTTGCACGTTCAAAATAATAGTATGAACAAAGCATTTGTGCCGCTAAAACATAAACCGAGAACATTTTTACCGAAAGATTTTAAAATGACGGATTGGGAAAATCTGCAACCCTATTTCGAGGAACTGAAAGAAAGAGCGCTGAAAAATAAGCAGGACCTGGAAAAATGGCTGGCCGATGTGAGTGAACTGGAGGCAGTGATAAGTGAGGATGCATGCTGGCGGCAGATCAATATGACCTGCGACACCACTAATAAGACATACGAAGAGGCATTTACGTATTTCTGCATGGAGATAGAGCCGAAGATGAAGCCATATGGTTTTGAGCTGAACAAAAAATTACTGGCGTGCCCGTATACAGCAGACCTGGATAGAAGTATTTTCTTCCCATACCTGCGCAGCGTAGATAATTCGGCAAAGCTTTACCGCGATGAAAATGTGCCACTGCAGGCAGAGATGAGCGTGCTGGCACAGCAGTATGGCGTGATATCGGGTGCCATGTCGGTGGAAGTGGATGGGAAGGAATATACCTTGCAGCAGGCGGTAAAGTTTCTGCACAGCCCGGACAGGAGCCTGCGGGAATCGGTATTCACAAAGGTGGCCACCCGCCGCCTGGCCGATAAGGAAAAGCTAAATGAGCTTTTTGACAAACTCCTCGCCCTAAGGCAACAGATAGCGGTGAACGCCGGATTTGAGAATTACAGGGATTACAAGTTTCGCGAACTGGGCAGATTTGATTATACAGTGGCAGACTGTTTTGCATTTCACGATGCGGTGAGGGAGCACATAATGCCCTTGCAGGCCATGCTGCTTAAACACAGGCAAAAGCGGTTGGGGGTGGAAGTCATGCGCCCGTGGGATAGTGACGCGGAGCCGGCCGGCGTTGAGCCACTGCATCCGTTCAGCGACGGAAAAGAGCTTGCGGCAAAGGCGATCGCTGTTTTTGATAGACTGCGTCCGTATTTCAGCGGTTGCCTGCAGACGATGCAGCAGATGGCGCGCCTGGACCTGGAGAGCAGGAAGGGCAAGGCGCCGGGCGGTTATAATTGTCCACTGGCAGAGACGGGTGTGCCCTTTATATTTATGAACGCCGCAGGCACCATGGGCGATGTGATCACCATGATGCACGAGGGGGGCCATGCCATACATTCTTTTGCATCGGCCCCCCTGGCACTGAGCGCATTTAAGGAATACCCGATGGAGATAGCCGAACTCGCCAGCATGAGTATGGAATTGTTCTCGATGGAGCACTGGGATGTGTTCTTTACAGATGGGAAAGAATTAAAAAGGGCACAACTGGAAGAGATGGAACGTGTGATCAGCGTGCTGCCATGGATAGCGACCATAGACAAATACCAGCACTGGCTATACACAAATCCGGGCCATACTGTGGCACAACGTGAGAGCGAGTGGCTCAATATCCTCAATGAATTTTCTACCGGTATTACAGACTGGAGCGGCTTTGAGGAGTACCGGACCAACTTCTGGCAGAAGCAGTTGCACCTGTTTGAGGTCCCCTTCTACTATATTGAATATGGCATTGCGCAACTTGGGGCAATAGCCATGTGGCGGCAGTACAGGCAAAATAAAGAACAGGCGCTGGACAACTATATGAGCGCACTAAGTCTCGGGTATACGAAGACCCTCAAGGAACTATACTCAACGGCCGGGATCAAATTTGATTTTTCTCCAGCATATATTAAAGAACTGGCTGACTTTGTAACGCCGATACTCGGGCACATGGGCGTGAACTGATCATACCGGGGAACATCGTTCCGAAAAATGAAACAGCCCCAAGTTTCGGGGCTGTTTCATTTGAATACCGTTTGGTGCGCATTACCTTATCAATGTCACTTCGCCCTTATAGGTAATATTGGTGCCATCGGGGCGTGACAGAATAATGAGGTAGTTGTATACGCCAATATCCTGGGGCGTGCCATTGAATGTACCGTCCCAGCCTTTCTTCGGGTCGGTGGTGTTATGGAAAACCATCTGACCCCAGCGGTTAAATACGCTGAATTCTATAAGCCGCTGGTACTTCATATTGCACAGGCGGAACACATCGTTCAGTCCATCGCCGTTGGGTGTGAAAGCTGAAGGAATACATTCGCTCATGTTAAAGTCGACATTTACTGTCACCTCGGCTGAATCTCTGCAACCCCATTCATTCTGCGCAATGGCAACATAGGTTGTCGTGACTTGCGGTGCGGCAACCGGATTGTTGATGTTTGGATTATCAAGGGTACCATCGTCCGGCAGCCAGACGTAAGTGAGCGGCGAACCTGTCAGATTCTGTGCATTAAGCTGTATGTGGTCGCCGTACCGTATTACCACCTGGTCGGGTGAGGTAGATA
>CAYNGS010000481.1:0-3212 GCA_964396625.1 uncultured Flavipsychrobacter sp. | reverse complement strand
TGAAGACAATGGATCGGGCTTTAATACGCACGAGCACCCTAAGAGCGGCATAGGGCTTAACAATATGCATGTGCGCACGGAGCTGCTGAAGGGCCGGCTTGACGTGACATCGGTAAAGGATAAGGGAACGACCATCAGGCTGGAAACCCCTGTCGGCTAGAGGAAACCTTGTTTTATATCCGGCATTTGAGAAATGCTTTGATTTTTTGAATAAACATATACCTGACCAAAACCTTTTTATACTTATGATAAATATAGCGCTTGCAGACGACCACGCAATACTCCGCAAAGGAGTTGCAGAGATACTTTCGAAGTTTGAAGACCTGTCGGTGATGATGGAGGCGGGGAACGGAAAGGAACTGATCACCAAACTGAAGGCAGCAGCCACCCTGCCCGATGTTTGCATTGTGGACATCAATATGCCGGAGATGAACGGCTATGATACCGCCCTGGAGATAAAGAAGAACTGGCCCAACATAAAAATACTGGCCCTGTCGATGTATGACACAGAGCTGAACGTAATAAAAATGCTGCGCAGCGGGGCCAATGGATACGTGCTTAAAGATTCGGACCCGGAAGATCTGCGCATAGCCATAACCAAGGTGCACAAAGACGGTTTTTATCACTCGGAGTTGGTGACCGGCCGCATGCTGAACATACTGCACGACCCGGACGGAAGAATGAATATTGAGCTAAATGACCGGGAGCTTGCGTTCCTTGGATTTTGCTGCACTGAGCTGACCTACAAAGAGATAGCCGACCAGATGTTTCTAAGCCCGCGCACCATAGACGGCTACCGCGAAAACCTCTTTAAAAAACTAAATATAACCACGCGTACAGGGCTGGCCATGTATGCCATTAAGGCGGGTGTTGTATCTGTAAAGTGAGTGTGTTTTCCGTACCTTTGCGCCCATGCGCAAGATTGCATCAGTATTTTTGCGGTCGTTCCTGCAAGGACTTTTATTACTCAGCCCGATAGCGATCACAGCCTACGTACTCTATTCCGTATTTAACGGTGTGGATAATCTTGTGCCGTTTGTGCCCCGGGGCCTCGGCTTCGTACTCATCATTTCCGTTGTTACCGTCATAGGCTATCTCGGCACCCGCTTTTTTATAGGCAAGTGGCTTTTCGATGCTTTTTCGCATGTACTGGAGCGTACCCCCGGCGTAAAATATATATACTCATCGGTAAGGGACGTTATCAAATCGTTTGTGGGCGACAAAAAACGCTTTAATAAGCCGGTGTGGGTGTGTGTAAATGTAAACCCCGAGACTTGGCGCATAGGCTTTATGACGCAACGCGACATGACCGCGCTGGGCCTTGAAAATAAGGTTGCCGTGTACATGCCGCACGCCTACGCCATATCCGGCTGGGTAATAATGACCGACAGCAAATACATAAAACCCGTGACAGAAATGACGGCCGGTGAGGCAATGAAGTTTGCTGTGAGCGGCGGTATCACCACTGAAGACGAACAGAGCAATGCAACAACAGATCAACTTTAATGCCGGACCGGCAGCCCTGCCACCGGAGGTGCTTTTTGAAGCATCGAAAGCAGTTCGCAAATACAACAATACGGGGTTATCAATACTTGAATTGCCGCACAGGGGAAAAGATTTCCTGGAGATACTGGATGAAAGCAAGACGCTGGTGCGGCAACTGTGCGGCATAGGCAACGACTACGAAGTGCTGTGGATGCAGGGAGGGGGTAGACTGCAGTTCTGCATGATACCCATGAATTTTTTATCGGAGCGCGATTCGGCGGGATATATAGACAGCGGACACTGGGCGGAATCGGCGCTGGAGTCTGCCACACACTATGGCGATGTGCAGGTGCTGGCATCATCGAAGGAAAGCAACTACGACCGGTTGCCGGAGTGGCCGCCGACCATACCGGCGCAGCTTTCGTACCTGCACTACACCACAAACAACACGATCTTCGGCACACAGTGGCATACTGCGCCAAAAAGCGATGTGCCGCTGATAGCAGATATGAGCAGTGATATTTTCAGCGCCAAACGCAACTACAAAAACTATGCAATGTTCTATGCGGCTGCCCAGAAGAACCTGGGGGCTGCGGGAACAACACTGGTGGTTATACGTAAAGACCTGCTGGAGCGCACGACCCGGGACCTGCCCCCGATGCTCAGTTATAAAGCCCACGTGAAAGAACATTCTATCCTTAATACGGCAAATGTATTCGGGATATATGTCTCACTGCTGATGCTGCGCTGGACGGCTGACAAGGGAATAGGTGCCATTGAAAAAGAAAACAGGCAAAAGGCAAAGCTACTCTACGACGCGCTGGACAAAAGCGAAGTATTTACGCCACATGTAAAAGTGAAAGCGGACCGCAGCCTGATGAATGTATGCTTCACCGCCAAAACACCGAAACAGGAAAAAGACTTCCTGGAGCTGTGCAACGAAAATAATATTACCGGCGTAAAGGGGCACCGCTCAGTGGGCGGATTCAGGGTATCGCTGTATAATGCAGTGCCGCTTGGGTCGGTGCAGCGTCTTGTAGAATTAATGAACAAGTAATAAAAACAAGTATAACTTAGTACCTAAAAAACAAGTATCAATAAAACCGGAAAGGGAATAGATTTATGGCGAAGATCACACCATTTAAAGGCCTGAGGCCAACAAAAGAATTAGCATCCCGGGTAGCAACTTTGCCTTATGATGTAGTAAGCGTGGCTGAAGCGCGTGAGTTCAGAAAAGATCCTTATAATTTCTATCATGTGACACGGTCGGAAATAGACCTGCCGGAAAATGTGGATGTGCATAGCCAGCAAGTGTATGAGCGGGCCAAGGAGAACCTGGACGCCATGGTGGCTGACAAGGTGTTTGAGCAGGATGCAGAGCCGTGTTACTACATATATGAACTGGTAATGGATGGCCGGTCACAAACCGGCCTGGTATGCGGCTCGTCTGTAGATGATTACAATAACGGCATTGTAAAAAAGCACGAGTTCACCCGCCCCGAAAAAGAACTGGACCGCATAAACCACATAGTGGCGACCGGCGCACAAACCGGAATTGTATTTCTTGCCTACAACGATTGCGAGAGCGTGCAAAATATCATTGACGAATGGAAAAAGTTGCATGAACCGGAATATGATTTTACGGCCAGCGACGGCGTGCGGCATATCTTTTGGGTAATAGATGATTATGCGAAAGTGGCGTCGGTGACCCGGCATTTCGCGTAGGA
>CAYNGS010000480.1:0-3222 GCA_964396625.1 uncultured Flavipsychrobacter sp. | reverse complement strand
GATGTGACACATGGCTTTCGCGCTTCAGTCGCGTCATCTTTGCCGGGCGCTAAGCCCAGAGGTGAAGGTTGGGAACCTTGTACATTCCTGCAAAGATTTTTGCCGGTGGACGAACTGAGCTAGCTCAGTATCCCCATCTACATGCTGGTTGGCACGGAGGATGCGAACTCGCCAATTTACGGATTAGATTATGTGCCGCTGGACTTCATCCGCGCCGACAAAACCAACCTGACCTATGACGTCTGTGTGGGCTGCAACCACTGGCTGGTGAGCCGGGAAAGTGGTAAACACGTGGAACATTTCGCCGGGTACCTGAATAAAATAGTGCAGTGAATAGATGCTCATTGACAAGCGTTATTTTGTGCAGCCGGCATATAACAAAGGAAGCCGGGCATTAAGCCCGGCTTCTTCAATTTTTATATTAGTTCGTTTATTTCTTAGACTTTGCGCCTCCCTTTGCATCATCTTTTTTGGACAGTTTGTAGCTGACACCTACCATAAGACCCGCGGTGATATTGTGTGTAGCTGCGCGGCCGTTGCCCCACTTTGATTTATCTTCTATGTCGCCGAAGCCATAATCCATTCTGAAATGGCCTGTAACGAGGATATTGTCTGATACATTGAAAGCGACGCCCGGTGCCAGCACCCCATCAAAAGTTGTCTTATTATAACCAGTTGTTGATGATCCGGCATCGGAGCCATTGATCTTGAATTTTGCTGAGCTAAGCATGTCTATCTGCGGGCCTACGAGCAATGTGAAGTAGGAGCTGCGTGTGCACACCCCCGTGAGGCGAAACAGAATAGGAATTTTAATGACGCTCATGATCACATCGGCGGTGTAGCTGGTTCCGGTCAGCGGGATATTCTTATCTGCGGCCAGCGCCATCACGTCGTAGCAAAACACATTAGTAACCGTCGGGTCTATTTTAGTTGGATCGCCCTTATAGCTTTGTCCCTGAGTAGAAGGCATTACATCCACCTCCACGCCCATGTGATCGCTGAACGTATAGCCAACACCTATGCCATATGCAAAGGCTGCCTTGTATGCGAGATCGAGCTCAGGCCCGGCAGCATTGTCTGTAGCATTCATTAATGCGGAACTCTGGACCTCAGCCCTTAGTCCGAAATCAAAACCTTTCTGAGCGAAGGACCGGGCACTAAGTAATGACAGGGCGCAGGATGCGATAACTGTGGCGGTAAAAAACGACATTGTGTTTTTCTGCCTTTTGTTTTTGAGTTGGGTGTTTGAGTGCATAACGGTGATTTAAATTTTTAACAATAAAATAATATTATTCAATCAAATGTACATAATTATTTTTCTGAAAAGCAAATGAAAAGAAATGCGTCCGAAGGGGCGCATTTCTTTCATAAACAGGCAGATCAGTATAAAAGCTATCAGCAAACGGCTGCGTTGTCGTCACTCTGCTTCCATGCCGATGTGCCTTACCAAAACCCTTTTGGCGACCGGCAACAGCGTTTCATTGAACGGGAGGCTGAGATTGGATTCCACCCGGTATACAGCGGGATTGGGCAGCGTGCGGTACGTGCGTATTATGTCAAGTTTTATTTGCTCGTATGTGTTAACGAGATTCTTCTCGCGGCTATCAATATACTCCATCTTAATTCCTTTGTACCTGGAGTTTTTATGTTCAAACAATGTGATCCCGTAGCAATATATCCTCACCTCGGAATAATTTCCGTAACGTAAAAAAATGTAGCCTTCATTTTTATACAATGGCACTATGCCGACAGGCTCAATCATGAGTTGTTTTTCGACAAACTCATATATTTCGGCACCTTCGCTAATGGTTCCTTTCATTTCATCGAGCGCATATTGTGTGATGCGCTCCAGTTCCTCCATCAGCTCGTTGTCGGCCAGCATCTTTTCATACACGAGCTCCAGCCGCTGCATATTGAGCAAATCCAGCTTCTTTGGAAACTGATCTTGCAGAAACCGCTTATTTTTTTGAAATCCGAGGAGGTTGTTGTAATGAAAAACAATATCAGAAAGCTGCGGATAGAGCTTGGTCTCATTAAAGCATTGTTTTACCTCATTGAGATAGGCAAGAAGGCGGTATTTCTGAAGTTCAAAGTCTATATAGCCCTCCATGAACCATGTTTCGCTTAAACTCATAGCTTTATATCTTTACTCCTAAGATATACAACAAAATCAATGCCAGACGGGAAAAACTGAATGTTAATTTGTAAATGTGAGTAACCTGTGCGTATCCGGTAAAGCCAGCTATTTTTTCAGCTTGTAAACGCGCATAATGGTACTGTTCATTACCGTGATATTGTAAAAAACATTGGGATACTTATAGTCCTGCGGATGCTCGCGAAAATTGGTGATAAAATAATCGGGGTGTTCAGTTTCGAATACGCCAACAACACGTTTCTTCGATGACTCGGGAAGAAACCTAATGGCGTTCAACGACGGGTCATTCAAAACCCAGAGTCGAATGACAGACGAGGTATCGTGTGCGAGAATATATTCCAATCCGTTTTTGTAAGCACACCCCCAGTATTCGAGGTCGTAGTTTTTTCGCAAGTATTCTTTTTTGTGAGAGACCAGATTATTAAAATAAACCTGCTGGAACGGATGGTTCCTGATCATAAAAAAAGCTATGAGAACGATTTGCAGCATACATGCCGACCGAACAACGACCTTCATGCGGGCGGTTGCGAACTTATTTATGGTGAACAAAGCCAGCATCACAAAGGGCGGGTAAATAAAATAGATGTGCCGCCAGTCGTCAATATTCACACCATGGAATAACCACATTGCGATGATGGGGAGCGCAAATGTGCCGACATAAAGCAGGAAATTTCTTTGAGGAGAATTTGCAAGAAACACAGCGGGGGTCTTAACAAAAGCAACAATCACCCACACGAAACCTGCGAGACCCGTCGTTAACCAAAGTTCGGGAACCGTGATGGCAAACCAAACAGGCATATAGTCGAGTGGCAGCATATTTCCGGCATAAAAACTCCCCCTGAACAGTACCTTCCCTGTCCACACGATCCCAGAGAGGCTTTGAAAGGACTCAATAAACGTACTGACCGGGCTACCCCATAGCAACGGCCACGCCAGGTAAAGCAGCGCGCAAAAGCCGATCATAAACCAAAATGCGTTGAATATTACAGGCCATACCCTCTGCTTGCGAATGGCCCTGATGAAAACGTCGGCAAGAAAAAACGAAAGAACAATAAGCACAAAGAGGA
>CAYNGS010000479.1:0-3231 GCA_964396625.1 uncultured Flavipsychrobacter sp. | reverse complement strand
ATAAACAGGGTTTTATCGTCCTGCTTCCTTAAAATAACGATGCCGATAAGGCCATGATCTCCGAAACGGTCTTCGAGCGTCAACGACATGGTATAGACGCCGGGTGCGGCTGCCAGTTGCTTTAACTCGTCTTCTGTGTACCGGATGGTGCGGAGATTGAATTGGTTGGACCGCTGGGAAAGCTGCGCCACCCTGGGCATTGTAAACTCGTCGAACGCTTTTACTTCGGACACCATTTGCAGGCTGGCAAGGAAATCATTTTCATTGGTGAAGGTCTGCTGCAATATGTTTCGCCTTGCTTCCTCGCGGTATTGTTGCGTTCTCAGGGTATCTTCTTCGGTAAAAGAAGCTGTTTCGAACAAGTTGAGGCTGCGCAGGTAAGGCAGGTAGTCGGCCGGGTCTTCGGGCAGGTCGGGCACTGTGATCTCAGGGATGGCCGATTTCACCATTTCCCGCTCGAATGCGTTGTCGTCGATGAAGACCATTGTATCGAACCCTACGTTGAGCACGGATTGTATGTAGCGGATATTGTCGACCTTGGTTTCCCAGTTGGCCACAAAGACGTCAATATCGTCCATGCGCAGCACCATATCGGGGTGACTGAGAAACGGCTCCTGCGCAATGCCTTCGGTGTTCTTACTGCAAATGCACAGGATTATGCCGCGGTGTTTCAGTTGCTTCGCCCATAATTGCAGTTCGGTGAAAATCTTACCTGATCCAAGATGGCCAAGCTCGATGCCTTCCATGCCGTCGTCGCCTATTATTCCGCCCCAGGTGGTGTTGTCGAGGTCGAGGATGAGACATTTTTTAAAGCTGCCTGTAATACTGAGCACGATGTCCGTTATGTGCTTTGCCATGAGGGGCAAAAAGTCGAGGTTGTACACCATATCCGCGCTTGCATACATCTTGGGATCGAAAACAGACTTGCGGCCCACCTCTGACTGCAGGCCGGCGAGATCGCAAATAAAGAGGTCGCCCGCAGACTGGCAGAACTCCATAAGCAGCAGGTTAGCCTTGCGCAACTGGTAGATAAAGGAAGAGGCGGTCTTGGCAGCATAATTGCCAAAGACCGAATCGTTGATCTCGGGATAAGTATTTATGATCACCTTGGACCTGAGTCGCGACTTGATGGCATCGTAATACTGCTGTGTGGCTACCAGAACACTGTCGGAAAAATACCTTTGCTCATGCCGTTCCTTGCTGTAGAAATCGTGCAGCAGCTTTTCGGTCGACCGGTTTATGAAAATGAAATCGGGGTTAAATGTATAGAGTTCAGAAAAGGGATCTAATATCTGCAGACCGATCTGGTTGTAATCGGCCTCAAATATCTCAAAATTGAGCTGCGCCTCGTATCCATAGCCTTTTAGTGCTGTATTAAGCAATTGAGATGCTGTGTCTGAAAGTATGGCGATCCTGATCTTTTTGTACCCGGAGGGGTCTTTTTTCAGGTTTTTTTTCAGCTCGTTAAACGAATACATTATGTGGTTTCTATGCCTGACAAAAGTAGCATAATAGCGCAAGATAAGTAAGGTTGACCCTTCAACGACGCAACCATCGGGGCCGGCCATGAACGCGAAGTCGCGGCCAAAGGTATGTTGGCTGCCACTCTAATTGTTATCCGTTGGGCTTTGAGCGATTTTCGTCTACCTTCGCGCGTGGTTTTTTGGGCTTACCTCGTTAAATATGATGAATAATATAATGTTTTGGCTGCAGCCGTTCATTGCGGCATTTACGGGTTGGTTCACGACGTGGATCGCTATTTACCTGCTGTTTCACCCGCGGGAACCGAGGCGCTTCCTGGGTATTACCATACAGGGGATATTCCCCAAGCGCCAGAAACAGGTGGCGGCTAAGCTGGGCAGTGTGGTGGCCAAAGAGTTCATCCACTTTGATGAAATAGCTGTGCTGCTGAAGGACCCGGCGCAACTGGAAAAACTGACGCCCACTATAGAACGGCACCTGGACAGTTTTTTGCACGTAAAACTAAAAGAAAAACTACCGGTGATCTCCATGTTTGTGGGTGAGGGAACGATGCAGAAAATAAAGGAAGGGATGATGGAGGAAATAGCATTGCTGCTGCCTGAGATCATTCATCAATATACCGACTCACTAAGCGCCAAGATAGACATAGAGAAGATGGTGACAGAAAAGGTATCCAATTTCTCATCGGATAAACTGGAGGAAATACTGCTGTCTGTGATGAAAAAGGAATTCCGGTTCATCGAGCTGATCGGTGGTGTGCTGGGGTTTGTGATCGGGCTGATACAAATGGGCCTTTCTGTATTATAAATTGATCGTCACTACCCCACTTTCAAGTGCTCCCGGGTCATGATGGCGGCATAAGCCTCATCTATGAACAGTGTGGCGTCGAGATTTCTTGTGTTGTTGTCAAAGTTAAACAAGGTCTCGTACCTGCCATTATTGTACATGGACTTGATCTCGAACTTATGGGGATGCAGCCAGAGCGGTATCAGTTCTTCGCTCTTTGTGACCGTGCAGGTGACCGTCTGAATATTATCTGCCCGCTCAATGTTATACATCAGTAATACGGAAATAGTCGCAGCCTTGCTGCTGAGGAGATACGACACCATTATTGACTTTTCCATAAACCGGTTTTACACAATCTACCGAAAATAGCGATGCGCGGCGTCTTTTAGCCAAAATATAGTGCTATGGTGCGGCAAGAAAAAATGTGACCGGATGTTTATTACTCCTTTGGCACAATATTTTTAACCTGTCAGATAACCAAAAACAAACAACATGAGATCACTACTGTATATCATCGCTGTCATCCTGCTTATCGGGTGGCTGTTTGGTGTATTTGCTATGCATGCCGGAAATATCATTTACATTCTGCTGGTACTGGCCATTATTTCATTCCTGCTGGGTATTATCCGCCGGGGCAGCGTGTAGCAGATAACTTCCCGATAAGCGAAACCTGCCGGTAAGGCATGGTTTTTATATCGTTATGATCGGACAAAATCTTTAATCACTAAAAACACAAAACGTATGAAAAAGTACATGTTGCTTGCACTGCTTGCTATCGGCTTGTTTGGAACGACCGTAGCCTTCGGCCAGGAAGGCCCTAAAGAGGCTAAGAAGGACGCAAAAATGAGCAAAAAAGAAAACAAAATGGTTAAGAAAGAGGCACGCGGAAACGAACGTAAGGCGAACAGAAAAAAAGAAAAGGCAGAAAAGAAGAGCGATAAAGGCGACATGAAGGGCGAAATG
>CAYNGS010000478.1:0-3237 GCA_964396625.1 uncultured Flavipsychrobacter sp. | reverse complement strand
GGGTTATACACCCCAGCAGTGGCTGAGCACACCCGGCTTTTGGAAAGACCATATTTATTGCGACGACAGGGAACTGGCTATCGGTCTCCTGGGCATGCCGACAACCGCAGCACAACACCATTCGTTCGATTTCAGAATGATAAAGTCCGATGGCAACATCATCTGGCTGCGCAACATTGTGTCTGTGATCGGCGGAGATGATAGGCCAGGGTGCCTCGTCGGTATAATGTTCGATATAACCGAATCCAAACTGCTGGAGGACCTTGATCATCTTGAGAAACACGTGCTCGGACTCAGTTCGCAAAAAAATGTGAGCATAGCCGCCGTACTGCATGTTTATATGCAAGGCATGGAGCATCTCTTTCCGCAGATGAAGTGTTCCATACACAGTGTGCGCGACAACCGGTTGTATGACCTGTCTTCGCTGTCCCTCCCCGCTGCCTACGTGGCCGCAATAGACGGCAAGGAAATCGGCCCGCTCGCAGGCTCATGCGGCACTGCTGCGTTTCTGAAGCAGCAGGTGATCGTGACCGACATCGAAAACGATGAGCACTGGGCCGCATACAAACACCTTGCGCTACAGTACGATCTCCGTGCATGCTGGTCTTATCCTATTATTGATTCGGAAGGAAATGCGATTGCCGTATTTGGCATTTACTATGATAAAGTGAAAACTCCGGGCGAAGCTGAGTTGTCCATAATAGAACGGTCGGCCGCTATACTGAAGATGATATTGGAGAACAAGCTGTATGAAGAAACCATTGTTGAGATGAACATGATGATCTCACAGGGGCAGGCCCTCGCCAACTTCGGTACCTGGCAGTGGGATATTAACAATAACCAGGTCACCTGGTCCGACGAATTGTTCAATATCTACGGGCAGAACAAACAAGGTTTTAAAGCGACCTTCGAGGGATATGTCGAGCGGTTGCACCCGCTCGACCGGGAGCGGGTACAAGGCATCATCACCAATGCGCTGTCAGCAAAAAAAGATTTTACGTTCGAGGAGCGTGTTGTACGGCCGGGTGGCGAAATACGGCACCTGAAATCGTGGGGACGGGTGATGGTGAGTGAAACCGGCAAGCCCATAAAAATGATAGGCGCCTGTCTCGACATCACCCAGGCGAAAACCACAGAGACAAAAATGGAAGAGATCGCATGGCTGCAATCTCATGTTATCCGTGCCCCGCTGGCCCGCCTCATGGGGCTGGCAGGTATGCTGCACGACGAATTGAAACTGAACGGGGAGCAACTGGAACTGCTGGACAATATTGTGGACGCAGCCCATGAACTGGACAAAGTGATCAGGAACATCACAACGAAAACCTACATGTGATCTGCCTGATGGCCAACGTACCGGTCACACAAGGCTCTCCTCATCATTTATTTTCATCGACTCGCTGACATTTTTTTCTATCTGCAGCTGGCGGTCCGTTTTCTTGTCTGCATCTTTTTTGTCCCTTTCTTTTCCACGCTCCCGCATCTCTTTTATTTGCTTGCTTTCCCCCCGCGAAAAGATCGCATCGATCGCCTTTCCGATTATGTTTGCCATAGCACTGGTTTTAAATGGTTTGGTTTTTCACAAAGTACTTTTACTTTATCATTTTTGCAATAGGTAAGGTGAAATGATCTGGTTGAAAGAGTTGCATTAGTACGAGGGTAATCTTTCGGACTGTGCATCCGCTATTTATCGAAGCGGCAATAGTTAGCGCGGACGCCTGATTTTAGAGAGCGTAATTGCTCCATCCTGCAAGGCCCCATTAGCATCAAAATAATAGTTGGTGTAAAATTTAAGGTTCCCGGCAGTAGTGTACATGTTAACAACGTTCATCATTGCAGCAGACTGATACCGGCCGGGTGTAAACAGCAAGTTAGGCGCTGTGTTATTTCCAGTGAGGGACGCCATAAAATTTTTGCCAAAAAAATCATATTTCGTAGTCGGCGCAAAAATGTATTTGCTCTGCGGTCGCACCTTTTGAGGATCCGAATTACTTTGATTTATGAAACTACTATTTTGACTGTATGCTACACCTGCTGAAAGCAATAAAAACAGTATCATTAAAAACGACTTAATAAGCGGCTTTTTCATAATTCAAGTTCCTATAAAGATAGCAAAGATCGGGTTCAAGGCATGGAATAATTTATCCTGTTTACTATTGTACTATGATCTTTTCACTTTGCATATTGGTGGTTGTTTCGGCATAGAGTACATATGTACCTCGCGGCACACCATCTAACGGAATAACAAGCAAACTATTGGTAGTGCCCTGTAGTACCTTTATTCTTTGCCCCGTCATATCTATAAGCGTGAATCTCGCCGGTTCATTTGTGCCTGTTATTGTTTTAATGGTGAAATAGCTTTTGCAGGGATTCGGATATATTTCTAATTCACTTTCTGAATTTATCTGCTGCACAAAAACAGCGGATGATACCCGCCTAACCCGATCTTCACCATCGTTTGCGATATATATATCACCTTCTGTATTCATAGCAATACCAACCGGAAGGCCTAATTCACCCAAAGTAGCAGGCCCACTATCTCCGCTATAGCCTCCTATTCCATTACCGGCAACAGTAGTAATAATGCCCGTTGCGTTCACTTTACGCACCACATTATTATAGGTGTCCCCGATATAAATATTTCCGAACTTGTCAGCATAAACACCCAAGGGTTCGTATAGCTTAGCGGCAGTAGCAGGGCCATTGTCACCGCTATAACCAAACGTTGTATCTCCTGCAAAAGAATGTATGATGCCTGACGCATCGATCTCCCTGACCTGATTATTATAACGATCAGCTACGTAAATATTTCCTGCGCCGTCGAGACACACATAATTTGGATTATGAAATTCTGCGTTTGTTGCAGCTATACCGTTTCCATTATATCCTGATATTCCGTTGCCGGCTATCGTGGTGATGATACCCGAAGCGCTTATTTTCCTCACCCTTTGGTTAGCACCGTCTGTGAAGTAAATATTGTCGGCCGCGTCTATCGCCATCCCACCTGCACCGTTTATTCCAGCAGCAGTTGCCGGTATGTTATCGCCATTATAGATACCCGTACCATTTCCGGCAATGGTGGTAACGATGCCTGCAGTATTTATTTTCCGGATACGGTTGCCGCCATTTGTGAAATAAATGTTGCCTACCGCGTCTATCGCAATGCCGTACGGTACAGATATATCCGCAGCCGTTGCAGGGCCATTGTCTCCGCTAAATCCGCCTATGCCACCTCTG
>CAYNGS010000477.1:0-3239 GCA_964396625.1 uncultured Flavipsychrobacter sp. | reverse complement strand
TTTTGAGCGCTTTGCAGGAGCTGACGAAAATTGGTTGCCGCCGGACAACTACCAGCATCATCCTTCGGCAGTAATCGCCCATCATACATCGCCAACAAATATAGGGTTGTCGCTCTTGTCTAACATGTCGGCACATGATTTCGGCTACATATCAACAGGTCAGTTTCTTGAACGGTCTGCGGGGACAATAAGTGCCTTGCAAAAACTGGAAAGGTATCGTGGCCACTTTTATAACTGGTATGATACCCGTTCGTTACAGCCTTTATTACCGAAATATATCTCGACAGTGGATAGCGGAAACCTTGCAGGCCACATACTCACGTTCCGACAAGGTGTCTTTGAAATAATACACAAAAAAATTGCGGGTCCCCAAATATTTAATGGCTTGCGCGATACATTGCGGGCGCTTTTTGATACGATGGATAAAGAGAGCATTGAAAGCATGCACGACATTACCGGTCATCTTGAATCTGAATGTACTGTACCGCAAAAGACCTTGAACGGTATTAACGAGAGCCTTAACGGTCTAAAGAAAAATTATGAATCAATAATAGCTAAAATAGAAGTTGCCGATGATACTATGACGGGATGGTGGATAGCGATTTTTTCAAAGCAACTACAACGGGCGATTGACGATTTTCAGATTTTTTCACCTTGGTTTTTACTGCCTTCGGCCTCATTCAGATTTGCAACTATTATTGGTATTGACGAAAATATTACGTTAGGCCATATATATAAAAAGACACAAGAATTAATACCGGGTATAGACTCTTTGAAAAGTGAAAGTAATACACCTGAGGAAAACAAATGGCTTGATGCATTTGGTGCAGGGCTTATTGAATCGCAAAATAAGGCTAAAGAACGAATAGCTATAATTGAGCAGCTAGGGCACGACTGCATTGATCTGGCTAATATGGATTGGGATTTCCTGTACGATAAATCACGAAATCTGCTAACGATAGGATTTAAGGTGGAGGAACACATTTGCGACCCAAGCTTTTATGATTTACTGGCATCTGAAGCAAGGTTGTCTACGTTCGTAGCTATTGCGCAGGGAAAACTGCCGGAAGAAAGCTGGTTCGCTCTCGGGCGACAGCTTACCAATGCCGGACAAGGCCCCATATTACTTTCCTGGGGCGGTTCTATGTTTGAATACCTGATGCCGCTTTTAGTGATGCCGACCTATGAAAATACATTGCTTGACCAGACGTATAAAACATCGGTCAACCGGCAGATCGAATATGGAAAACAACGTGGAACTCCCTGGGGTGTGTCGGAATCGGGATATAATATGGTAGACGCCAGTGCCAACTACCAGTACCGCGCATTTGGCGTGCCGGGTTTAGGACTAAAAAGAGGCTTGGAAGTAGACCTGGTGATAGCTCCTTATGCAACGGCGCTATCACTTATGGTAAACCCTGAACTATCCTGTCAGAACCTGGAATTATTGTTTAATGATGGCTTTGAAGGAGCTTATGGTTTTTACGAAGCCATAGATTACACGCCGTCCCGCTTGCAGCACGGACAGAGTAACGTCATTATCCAGTCTTTTATGGCACATCACCAGGGAATGAGTTTGCTGTCGTTGGGCTATCTCTTGCTTGGCCAACCTATGCAAAGGCGCTTTGAAGCGGAACCTCAGTTTCAGGCAACTTTATTGCTGCTGCAAGAGCGCATACCCAAAGCTTCATCCTTTTTTACACATACAACCGATATGGCAGACATTAGTACTCCCGACAATGGGAAAGAAGTGCGGATCATCAATACACCGGATACACTTATACCTGAAGTTCAGTTATTATCAAACGGTAGATATCACGTAATGGTCTCCAACTCCGGCGGTGGCTATAGCCGTTGGAAGGATGTTGCGGTGACCCGTTGGCGCGAAGACGTAACATGCGACAACTGGGGTACATTTTGCTATGTCCGGGATATTGATAGTGGCGAATATTGGTCAAATACCTATCAACCTTCGCTTAAAAAAGGCAAGGTCTATGAAGCAGCATTTTCCCAGGGACGCATTGATTTTCATAATTCCAATAATGATGTAGATACTCATACAGAGATAGTAGTATCTCCGGAAGATGATATTGAGATACGGCGAATGCACGTTACCAATAACTCCACGATACGCAAAACCATCGAGATTACCAGCTACGCGGAAGTAGTAATAGCATCTCCTGCTTCCGATGCAATGCAGCCTGCATTCAGCAACTTGTTTGTTCAGACAGAGATACTTCCGCATCAACGTGCAATTATTTGCTCCCGAAGGCCGAGCGCCGATAACGAGCATGCTCCCTGGATGTTTCATTCTATGAACTTGCACGGATCAGAGAAAGCAGAGGTCTCTTACGAAACTGACCGGATGGAATTTGTCGGACATGGTAATACAGCCGCTAATCCTAAGGCAATGGGTAGTTCGGGGCCGCTCTCAGGCAAGCAAGGCTCTGTTCTGGACCCGATCGTTGCGATACGCTACCAAATAGTAATGGAGCCTGAAGAAAATATAATAATAGACTTGATTACCGGGATTGGCGAGACGCGTGAAATATGTGAAGGGCTTATTGCGAAGTACCAGGATAAACATCATAAAGATCGTGTCTTTGAACTGGCGTGGACACATAGCCAGGTAATCCTCAGGCAAATAAATGCGACGAACAGTGATGAGCAGCTATTCAATCGCCTCGCCGGTTCGGTTATTTTTATCAATCCATCTTTACGTGCAAACCCGGCAGTTATTATCAAAAATCATAGGGGGCAATCGGGCTTATGGGGCTATTCTATTTCCGGAGATTTGCCAATTATTCTTTTGCAAATAGAAGATCAGAAAAATATAGACCTGGTAAAACAGTTAATACAAGCGCATACTTATTGGCGGCTTAAAGGACTTGCCGTAGATGTAGTGATCTGGAATGAAGACAATGGTGGTTACCGTCAGGCATTGCAAAGTCAGATTCAATCACTTGTTCCTAATGAATTGTTAGATAAGCCTGGTGGTGTTTTTGTGCGGGCTGCCGAGCAGATATCCAATGAAGACCGCATATTATTCCAGACAGTGGCCCGTATTAATATTTCTGATGCTAATGGCACCTTGGCTGATCACGCTAATCGTAAGGCTTATGGAAGATCTTTGATTCCTTATATTAAACCATCATCATCTTATATTTTGCAAAACACATCTGTGCTTGCTCCCGAAAACTTGATTTTTTTCAATGGGTTTGGTGGTTTCTAAACCGACG
>CAYNGS010000476.1:0-3247 GCA_964396625.1 uncultured Flavipsychrobacter sp. | reverse complement strand
CCTTCCCCTCACGTGGTTTCACAAAGGCCAGTTCATAATCCATTTGAGTACCGTTAACGCCCTTGTTGGTCATTTCACCTTCGCCCGTTTTCTTTTCGCCTACCCAGTGGTAGCCGCTTCCGGGTTGTCCGTCAGTGCCTGAATAAGTGATTTTCATGGTTGGTTCCATCTGGTACCAGGGGCTCCAGTTCGGCCAGTTTTTGAAATTGACAACTTGTGCGAAGACTGCGTCCTTCGGCGCATTGATCACCGCGCTGCGCGTGACCGTGACATCAGTAGGCTCCACCAGTGCAAGGATCAGCACTGCTGCTACAACCACCGCGAGGAGTATTACAAGGAAACGTAAAAATTTTTTCATAATACCTGATTTTGAGTTAAAAATAAAAAAAAGACAATACAAAATACAATTTTGCAATTACATAATTCGACAGTATGCATTCTGGTTAATAAATGCCAGAGTATATTATGAAGTTTTCACATAATATTCAAGCATTATCACGTAACTTTGCGCGATGAAAAATTTGCGTGAGATAAGTTTGCCCGAGCTGGAGGAGATGATGGCGGGCATAGGAGAGCCGAAATTCAGGGCCAAACAGATACATGAGTGGGTATGGCAAAAATTTGCGGCCGATATAAAAGATATGACCAATCTTTCAAAGGCGCTGCGCGACAAACTGGCCGGCGAATTTTTCATACCGAAGGTGAAAATGCACCATAGCCAGTACAGCAGCGACGGAACTATAAAGAACCGTTTGCAGTTGCATGACGGCTTTTATGTAGAGAGTGTGCTTATACCCACCGAAAAGCGGATGACGGCCTGTGTATCGTCGCAGGTTGGGTGTTCACTGTCATGCAAGTTTTGTGCGACAGGCTATATGGATCGCAAAAGAAACCTTGATTTTGACGAAATAGTTGACGAGGTGACCTTACTGAATGAGCTAGCACAGAAACACTACAGCAAAAACCTTTCGAATATAGTATTCATGGGTATGGGGGAGCCATTGCTCAACTACAAAAATATGATGAAGGCGATAGAGCGTATCTCCTCGCCTGAAGGACTGGGAATGAGCCCGAGGCGCATCACGGTCTCTACGGCTGGTGTTGCAAAAATGATAAAACAATTGGCCGATGATAAGGTCCGTTTCAAATTAGCCCTTTCATTGCATGCGGCCACCGATGAGAAACGCAATGAGATAATGCCTATTAATGAGACAAACAATCTGGCGGCGCTTATTGAGGCACTGAATTATTTCTACGATGCTACCGGCAACGAAATAACATTTGAGTATATCCTTTTTAAGAATTTTAATGACAGCCTGAAAGATGCCGAAGACCTTGTGAAAGTGTACCGCCGTGTACCGGCTGACCTGATAAACATTATTGAATACAACCCGATAGATGCGGCCAGGTTTGAAAAACCGGATGAGGAGGCTACACAGGCATTCATGGAATACCTGACGTCAAAAAAAGTAAATGTGCGCCTGCGCCGCAGCCGTGGCAAGGATATCGACGCGGCCTGCGGCCAGTTGGCGAATGTGGACCATGTCCCCAATTCCTAAGCAATTAATAGGATAGGGGTGAATTGATCGCGAAATGAAAAATGCAATTTTTCCTGATTTTTGTTCCTTGTACATAACTCCTGCTATTAAGGAGGGACCTGCATAAGACGAGAACAAATTTGTTTCTTATCTTGTATATATGCTAACTTTGTTACCTAATTTCAGGCAAGATGACTTATATAGTAATTGATACTTCCGATAAGCAGTCACAGAGTTTTTTAGAGTATGTAAAAACCCTTCCGTTTGCCAAAGTACAGTCGGCTGAGAATGTTACTACGCTTAAGGCGATGGAACAGGCAAAGAAAGGTAAGACGACGAAGCACAAGAGTGCAAAAGATCTTATTTCATTCCTGAATAAATAATGTACCGGTTAAATACGACAAAACAATTTGAAAGAGATTACAAATTGTGCAAAAAGCGCGGACTGAATCTGAATTTAATTAATCGCGTATTTGAGTTGCTGGAGCAGGATGGCAATTTGCCTGCAAAGTACAAGTCTCATAAACTAACCGGCAATTACACGGGCTTTTTAGAGTGTCACATTCAAAATGACTGGCTGTTGGTTTGGTTGCAAAATGAGGAAAAGAGAGAAATTTTATTAACCAGAACGGGTACGCACAGCGACCTTTTTTAGTTACCCTCATCAGTGCTTTGGTCGTTCCTTTCCTGCTTCTTTTCTTTGTACTCCATCTTGCCGAACTTATAATTTACGCTGATGCCGAATGACTGGTTCGGAACCTTGCGGTCGATGGTGGTGGTGAAGTTGGTGCCCTTTATACTCGTAAACTGATCCGTATATGCATTGAAAGGGTCTGTGGTAGTAAAGGCAATGCTGAGCTTTTTATCGAAAAATAATTTCCTTATAGCAAAGCTGTAGTTGGTATAAGCGGGGAATCTTCCCTGTATTTCCGTTCGGGGCGAATTAAAACTATAGAATATCTCAGCCACCAGTGTCTTACTGAACTGGTAGTTAGCATTTCCGCTGATCCGGTAATTAAAACTATTTGATATGGTAGAGTCGAAATGGCTGATGATATATTTATCAAAAAAGTTGAAGCTACCCCTCAACTCAAATTTTTGTGAGAGGGCAAGCGTGCCGGATATGTTGATTCCCGCCATTTGCTCAATACTCGCGTTTATTGTGGTAATAACGGCAACATTGCGGTAAATGGAATCGCCGACCGGCAGGGAGGCATAATATTGAATATAGGTCTGGTTGTCATCGCGCTGGTATTTTTCATAGGCAGTGATGAGGATAGAGCTGCCTTTATCAAAAAATTTGTAGTAGGAGAGTTCGCCAACGTCCACCCGTTCCGGTTTCAGCGCCGGGTTACCCTGTATCAGGTTTTCGGGGTCAGCTGCATTGATAAAGGGGTTCAGTGTCCGGAACCCGGGGCGCTGCAGCCGCTTGGTATAGCTGAGCTTCAGCGTTTGGTTCTTATTTAGCTTGCGCGATATGACAAATGACGGTGCAAAAAAATTATAGGAAAGGTTACTGAGCGCCGTATCATTTGTGTGGGTTATGGTTTCTTCGTCGCGTAGGCCAAGCTTCACCTGGTAAACATCCAGCAGCGGGAAAGTGACCGATGCATAGGCTGCGTAAATATCCCTGTTGTAAATAAAATTGTCGGCCTGCGATGCGTCATATATATACAGGCGCGAAGCGGTATCAAGTATGCTGTGGTTCG
>CAYNGS010000475.1:0-3252 GCA_964396625.1 uncultured Flavipsychrobacter sp. | reverse complement strand
TTGGTAATCATTCCAGGCTTGCATCGTTTTTGAAATTTAGGAGTCAAATGTAATAGTTCTGTTCCTAACTTAATAGGCCAGAACCCTGATATGTGGATAACATACCATGGAACCCGGTTAGTATTTCCAGTAAAATGTCCCTTCAGTTACATTGATACTCCCTGCCGAAAACGAGAATGTGCCGCCTACCGCAGTGTCATTAACGGCTTGTATGGCTATAGAACCGGTCGTAGCGGCAACCGGTGCAGCCAGGAACCCGAAATCAGTATCGTAATATATTGAGTCATTGGCCTGCGGTACGTGGAACGTGCCTCTGTTCTTAAAGTTATTGATCCGTATGTCAATGGTCTTCCCGGTGGCGCTGTCATAGCCGGTGATGTCATAGTAGTTGTCAAATGAGATGTAGCTCATTGTGTTAGGGTCTGCAGTCCAGGTGACACCGTTTATCTTGGCGGTCATACCCCTTGCTATCACAGGATCGGGTGTTGGGTTGTTCTTGCTCTTTTTGCAAGCCACCCATGTGCTGCCGGCAATCAGCAGCATCAGTACAAATGTCATTTTTTTCATCCGGCAAAATTACATTCATTTGCAGGTCCAATACTGTTAGCGAAATGATAAAAACGGTACTCAACTGGAGCTCTGGCAAGGACGCCGCATTGGCATATCACCTGCTGTCTCAGCGATCGTATGATGTGGCCTGCCTGCTTACCACACTCAGCGAAGAGCACCACCGTGTGTTCATGCACGGCGTACGCGAACAGTTGCTGGACCTCCAGGCTGAGCGGATGAAATTGCCGCTTGTAAAAATAAAACTGCCTGCCAGCCCCAACGATGCTTTGTATAAACAGGCCATGCTCCAAAATCTAACGACCCTGCGCTCAGAAGGCATCACCACAGCGGCTTATGGCGATATCTTTCTCGACGATCTCAGAGCCTATCGCGAGCGGCAACTCCACCAGGTGGGTATGACGGCCGTCTTCCCGCTTTGGAAGAAGAACACAAGGGCTTTGGTGCGAACAATGGAAGAGACAGGCATAGAAGCGATCGTGGTTTGTGTCAGCGAAAAACATCTTGGTAAAGAGTTTTTAGGCAAAAGGATTAACGCTGATTTCCTTGGCAGCCTGCCGGCCAATGTTGACCCTTGCGGAGAAAATGGTGAATTCCATACATTCGTTTGCAATGCCCCTTTCTTCACGGCCCCAATACCGGTAACACTCGGCGAGACAGTGTATAAAAGCTATAAAGCGCCCGGGGCCGGTGATAGCTGGAACACCGGCTTTTACTTTTTGGATGTCTGCCCGCAGTAGGGAACAGGCCTCCAGCTATTTTCCCGACACGACAATTTGTTTTACGATTTCCCCCTGCGTTCCGGCAATCTTAACGAAGTATATCCCCGCTGGCATTCCCCTTACAGATAGCGTTTTGCTGTACTGCCTGGTTGCGTTTTCGTTCCACCGCCGCAGCATACGACCATCGGCATCGCTTATCGTAACTGTAAACGGCTGTGCTTCCGCCCAACTTGCAACGATGGTCACTTCATCCGTTGCTGGTGACGGGTACACATTCGCGTTTCCTTCCGACGCCATGGTAGTATTTACCGCCGAGGTATACAGCTCATAATAATACCGGCCGGTATAATCAAGAGCCGTGGGCGCCCAGCTTGTGCCGCCATATGATTCTGACGAATAGGTGAGCACCTGGTTGTGGGAGTTATAGGTGTAGTGCCAACGCCTTACTGAATCGTACGTTGACGTGCCGTTATTCCAATGCATAGTGGTGCGCAGCAAAGGGTTCGTACCGGTAAATCCGGTGTTAACGTTCATGAAGGTATTGTACCATATGCACGGCGTTGAATTGTTTATCTGGTCGGTGCGGGACAGTTGATCGTGAGCGCCGTCATAAGTATAGACCGATCTGGCGATGCTGTCCCATCCGGCGGTCACACTGTTCCAGGCCAGTGTAGTGGAAACGGTGAGGTCTCCTGCCGCGTTATAACTGTAATACAGCATCTGGTAGTTGTCCCATGTGCCGGATGCAACGTTCCAGCTCAGTTCTGCTTGTTGCAGAACGTTATTGGAAGGACCGAAGACCAAAATATTTTTGAATGAGTTAACCCACATTCCGGTGCCGGAATTCCAACCCAGGCCAATTGTAGTATCAATATAACGGGCGCTGTTATAATGATACAATTTCGCTGCTGAATTGGCTAAACTACCCGAAAACCAGTCCTGGTAAACCAGGAAGGTGTCGTTGTCCGCGGCGTCAAAATGCTCAACCTGGTATTCCTGGTTAAAGAAAGTAGCCATAGACGGAACGTAGTTCTGCACAGTTGCGTTGTCGAATCTCCACATGGCATTGTTTGCGTCGTAACCCCGCGATCCGGAGTACACATAAAATGTGGAATCACGTACGACAAATGCCGTGTCGTTAAACTCCGATTCGCAGTAGGCTATCAGGCGTGAATAGGTTCCTGCAGTCGGTCGTTGCCGCTCGCCGGAACAACTCCCGTTATGTTCAGATCCGGGATTGTTGCCGGATGCCGTCTGGGCGCCGGCGTGCGGGGATGGCGTGGCTAAAGCAGTAATAGCGGAAAGACAGAGAAGGGTATTTTTCATTGATTAAATGTTGGTATGGAAAGGAAACGCTCTATTTATTTTTTTATTGCTGTACTATTTGGGTTTTAGGTAATTGTTCCGTCACACAACTAAAATCTTCCGTACGCAAAGCTTAACTTTGCCGATTGTAACAAACGTATCAAACAACAGTCATGGAATTTCGTACAGAAAAAGACACAATGGGCGAAGTTAAAGTCCCGGTAAATGCGTACTACGGCGCGCAGACACAGCGCTCCATCGAAAACTTTAAAATAGCGCAGGACATCAACCGGATGCCTAAAGAGATCATACAGGCGTTCGCCTACCTGAAAAAGGCTGCAGCGATCACCAATTGCCAGCTCGGTGTACTACCACAGGAGAAATCGGACCTGATCGGTAAAGTATGCGACGAGGTACTGGAAGGCAAACTTAAGGATGAATTCCCGCTTGTTGTATGGCAAACGGGGTCCGGCACGCAGAGCAATATGAATGTAAACGAAGTGGTCGCCTATCGCGCCCATGTGCTGCATGGTGGCCAGCTTACCGATAAGGAAAAATTCGTTCATCCTAATGATGATGTCAACAAATCGCAGTCATCCAATGATACTTTTCCGACCGCTATGCACATCGCTGCCTACAAAATGCTGGTGGATATAAC
>CAYNGS010000474.1:0-3252 GCA_964396625.1 uncultured Flavipsychrobacter sp. | reverse complement strand
CTGGTCATACGAACGCAACAATTTACCGTCAAACCCACACGTATATATTGCACCCGACGGCGACTGGGTAATGTCGTACAACCCTTTACCCGCAACGGGGAAAGAACTCTTTTGCCAGGTATACCCGCCATCATGTGTTGTAAGTATTACAGCATCGGCAAACCGCTCTCCACCCACTATAAAACCCAGTTGCTGACCAACGAAGAATATTTTATTCAGGCGGTCGCTGTCCGTATAACTGGTTATCTTCTGCACACTCTGTAGGTGAAGTAAGTCCTTCTTACACCCGTTCAAAAGAAAAATTGCGGCCAGTAAAAGGATTGTCAGCGATCGTAGCATTGGTCAGCGGTCCTGTTCGGATTGAAACCGCAAGATAAATAACAATCAAATAAAACAGACAAAAAAGCCCGCATTTCAAAAAAACGGGCTTTGCTGCCAAACGATCTTATTACTCCTTCACAAATCTGGCCGTTGACAGGGTAGCACCGCTCGAGTATACAACGCTGTACAGGCCGCTTACAAGTTTACTGATGTCAACTTCAAAGACTGTCCCCCTCCTGTCAATTGGCACTTGCACCCGTTGCCCCGTCATATCGTAAATAACAATTGCCCCTCCCGTAGCAATATTCCCCGAGTGATCAATGTACAGTTTGTCGCTGGCAGGGTTGGGGTAAATACTTACGACGCTGTTTGACGAAACACTGGCAACAGCCAGCGGCACCGGCGTCAGCCCACCTGCATCCAGCACGGCAATTGCAGTATCAGCCACACCTTGTATGTGCGTAAAATCAACGCCGCTTCCGCACGCATTATTAGGCCCAGGATCAGACGATACCAGTATCGATACTACTTCCACAGATGATCCTGCGTTCAGCGTCATATCACCGGTCGCCAGAATAAAACGCCTGTCGCCTGGTGTATTTCCCGAGCTGCATTCAGACCATTGAGAACTTATGCCCGGATTGCCCGAAAAAACGTAGTTGGTTGCAGGCCCTGCGCCATGAGCATTGGTCGCCACTGCCGGTCCGGTATAGTCGTCAGTAGCGTGGCTGCCATCTCTGAATTTAGACCGCAGATAATTGTCGTACTGAGCCGGGCTTGACGGGTTCCCGAAAACGGAAGTATCATTATTGTAATACATAAAGCTGCCCACGCCGGCCCCTCCCGATATCGTCCGCATAATAACACCCGCTATCGGCATGTTGGCGCCATATACCGCGTCGGTGGCATTTCCGTTATAAGTTATGCCCATTCCTCTCAGTGTGTCGCAACCGATAAAGTCGTCGAGGTAGTACCCCAGGTCCATATCTGCAAGTTGCCCTACCCTGAAACTGCTGTAATTATTTGCCGACTTATTTTTTATATTGTACTGGTAGTATACAGCGTTATCTATTGATGTGAACCGCCTGTATGCATAGGCCATGGCGTGTATCTCTACGCCCAGTGACCTTCCGTTTGTTTCCGAGTGAGCGGGACCATTATCGCTGTACACCCACCACAATACTTCATCGCCTTTCACATCAGGATAATCTCCCAGGCTGGGTTCATATATACCATTGCTGTTAAGGTCTACGAATGGCGCCATATCATCTGAAACTGTAAGGGCCACACCGCCATTCCCCTTTGCCGAAGCGCTCCCTTTCCCGGGCCATTCCCATATGGCAGCGGCTGTATTGGTCGGGTTGGCAGTACCCAAAGCAGACAACAGTTGAAATACCTGGATGTCTGTTCGTTTCACCTTCCATATCTTCGCCCAATCGTGTGAGGTAGCATAGGTCAGCGTATCCGCGCCGTCCAGCGGCCCTGGCCAGTAGTCATTGCCATTTTGCCGGTAGGTCTGTGCAGTCACATGCAGGTTACTGCCACCGTCATATCCCGACATCCACAACGCCCCCATAAAACCTATATTTTTCCCGGAGCCATTCGGGAAACTGCAGTGGGATTGGTAGAGCGTTGGATCGTACCACATATCGCCGTGCACCAGCACAGCCGCGTTAATGTTATTTATATCTATAGAATCGGTTGTTGTAAATGCAGGTTGTGCGCTTGTTTGAATGGCCGCCAGGCATAGTGTTGTTGCAGATAGTAAGATGAGCCGTTTCATATTTTTCCGGTTTTAAATGTGATTCATAAATTCACCAATCGATTTGTTCTCAATAATATAGACGTAAAAAAAGGGGGATTTCTTGGGTGGGATTGAAAATAAATTTCACACCATTTGCCTGGCCTTCAGCTCCAGGTATTTATTAATGACATCAACAGTGAGCGTCTGCGGAGTGGTAAGTATCGATAATATCCCATGTCGCCGCAGTTCCTTTACGATCAGTCGCTTTTCGAGATCGAACTGATCTGCTATCGTTTTGATATAAATGCCTTCGATAGTGTCCGGATTAGTTTCGTGTATCTCTTTCAAAAGAGTATTCTGAAAAAAGACCACACATGCCAGGTGCCGCTGGGCTATCTTTCTTAGAAAAGGCAGTTGTCGCTCTAATGATGAATGGGTTTCGAAATTTGTGAAGAGCAACAAAAGACTGCGTTGCGTGATTCCCCTGTGCACCGTCGTCCACAGCGCCTCATAATCACTTTCTTTAAACTGGGTCTCCTGTTTGTACAATGTCTCCAGTATGCGGTGCATCTGGTCGTTCCGCCTGTCGGCTGCAACAATGTCATTTACCTTACCCGAGAATGTTATCAGCCCGGCTTTGTCTTGCCGCAGCAGCGCCACATTCAGTATGGCAAGACTCGCATTGATAGAGTGGTCAAGTAAGGTCATGCCTTCAAACGGCATCTTCATATTCCGCCCCTTGTCTATCAGGCAGTATATCTGCTGCTGCCGCGCATCTGTGAAGGTATTTACCATCAGGTTGCTGCTGCGCGCGGTCGCCTTCCAGTTAATGGTACGCACATCATCTCCCTGCACATAATCTTTTATTTTTTCAAACTCAAGGCTATGTCCCAGCCGACGCACCTTCTTTACGCCGCTAAGCGTATTACCGCTTAGCGCGAGTAACTGGTACTTCCTCAATTGCTGGAAGGCCGGGTAAACTTTTACAGTCGTAGGTTCCGCAATATCAAAGCGCCGTCGCAACAGGCCTACCGGGCTGGCCGCGAAGCAGATCAGGTGTCCAAACCCAAATTCACCACGCGACAATGGTCGCAAACTATACGAAACCGTCTCCCGCGAACGGTATTTTACCACGACGCCAATTTGAAAATTTCGCTGCTGAAACTGGAAGGGCAGTTCATCAACCA
>CAYNGS010000473.1:0-3255 GCA_964396625.1 uncultured Flavipsychrobacter sp. | reverse complement strand
GGATCGAAAAAAGACCTGACATCAGCACGAAAGACCTCAGCATAGTTGTTCAGTACCTCTTCAACGACAAGAAATTTTCGTACAACGCGCCCTTTTACCAGAACGAACTTCAAAAGAAAAGCGCCGGCTCCTTCATCGTTGGTGGTGGGCTATACCACACCAATATCAGTGGAGACTCAACGCTTACGCCCCGCAACATCAGCTACTCCAACTTTTTCAATAGCTTCATTTTCAACAAGGCTATCAACAACAGCATCGGCTTCAATGGCGGCTATGCCTATACTGTAGTTATCAGGAAACTTTTCTTCATAACCGCAATGGTGAGCGGCGGCGCAGGCGTCAATTTTGCCACCTTGTCTGATGTGGGTCCCGATCAGAAAAACGAAAAAACCGGCCTCGGGCTCAATCTTACGGCAAAGTTCGCAGCCGGTTACAATTCCGATAAATATTTCGCTGGCATCAATTATATCCGTCTCATCACCGAAGACAATTCAACCGAGCCCGATACATGGCAGGAGGTCAATATCGGCAACTTCCGCATCACCATTGCTAAACGATTCCACCTTAGAAAAGCAGTGATACCAAAGTCCGACCTTATAGAAATTGAATAGCTTACCGATTGCAAGTCCGGAGCCTGACTAAAACACCTCTCCAATATTCACAAAGAGCCCGCCCGACCCACCAAGGCCAAAACCATAATCGAGCGCCACATTTGTCCGCGAAAATTTATTGAACTTTATTCTCAACCCCGCTCCCCATCCCGGTGCAATGGTTTCAAACCTGTTCGATGTCTGCTCAGTAAAAGACTCTGCATTTGCAAACACCACACCGCCCAGCAATCCATTGTTCGTCAGTCTGAATCTGTATTCGCCTTCCAGGTAGGCCATATTATTCCCCCTGAACCGGCCTTGTATATAGCCCCTCCCCGTGTTGCTGTACGGATCGCCTCCTGTATTAGGCAACATCAGGTAGGGCGCCTTGCCACTCAGGGTTAGCCATTCGTAACTCCACAAAGCCAGCACATTGTTCGAGCTCGCCGGAAATTTAATATACTTCCTCAGGTCTATAACAAGTGAGCGCCACGTGGCGGTATTCCCGAAAATGGTAAGGTTCGGCCGGTAAATTACGTTCACAAAATTTCCCTTACCCGCATTTATCGGGTTGTCTCTCGAATCGTATAAATAATTGAAAGTAAACCCGGAAGCAAATTCCGTTCCGTCGAATCCATACCGTTCAAAATCGGTAACTTTGTTGCCCGGCGGGTTCAGCTCCTTTATATCCCAGTAGTAGTCCAGGTTATATCCCACGCCCACGTACATATTTTCTCTTAGCTTTCTCAGCACTGCCTGGTGCAGATGTATCGTTGAATACGTGATCAGGTAGCCATCGCTCAGAGACGTGTATCCGCCAAGCCCGTATGTATAAGACGGGAAGTAAAGGTATCGCCAGTCCACGATCACATTGTATTTGTTGTCCTTGGTCCATATACTCGTCTGAACCGGGAATATGATCTGATCCCTCACCGTATACGTCAGGCTCGACAAAATAGTGGAGGTATTGGCATCCGCATTGGTGTAAAAGGCGGCATTACCGGCAAGGAGCCCCGCAAAACCCGTCTGCAGCGTATACCCTGCTGCCGGCACTACAGAAATACGTAGCTTCTTCGATTTGATCTCCCCCGTGTCTGCCCGCTTGCCCACACCCCTGTGAAAGACATTCCTGCCTACATCTATAAGATCAAGCTGATCATTGGGATTTGCTTTGCCCGCCGGATTCGCAACGGCAATATTAGAAGTAGTATCGTTAATAATAATTGGCACGGCATGCTTCGCAGTCTGTGCGGCAGCCGTTAAAGAAAAAAATAACCACCACAAGGCGGAGGCAAGTCTTATTGAAAATTTCAAATAAGCAGAATTTATTATTAACAGTCATTCGGTTCCACACAATCGTGCCATCACTTTTAGGGTTCTCGCGCAAATTTTGACTACTATAGCCAACAAAGGTTAAAATACAAATCTTAATATAATCCTAATTTAGCCTTTAAAACAAATAGCCCCCGCATTGGTTGCGGGGGCATAAAAATATCCTTTAAAACGCAACTATCTGCCTCCGTTGCTGATAAAATTATTCAGATCGGTCTTGCTGGCATCAAAGCTGAACACGTTTCCAACCTTGAAATAATTTCCCGGATCCGTCGTTTTCGAATAGGCAAATTTCGCGAAGTCCAGTTTACTCTGCTCAAAACCAAACAGTTGGCACACCTGCACTACCTGGTCGGTATTGAAACAATTTGAGGCCAATATGCTTTTTGCTGTAGACAGTTTTGTTTCCTCAAAACTGGCATTGGCCACAGTTGCCTTAGCCGACTTAAAACTACCCCAGTCCATAGGATACTGACAGCCCGTAGGCGCCGGCTGTTGCTGGTAGCTATTGTTACTATTTGTGGTGGTCGAGTAGCTGGTAGTTGTTGTCGTCGTTGTGCGGGTTACAGCCTGGTTCGGGTCATTCACTGTTATGTTCACCCCGCCGCCGCCCGCACCGGCGCCAAATGTCACACTGCCATTTGCCTGGTTGGTAACGGTGTTGGTAACCGTCGTTTGGGTTACAGTGGTTCCGGGGTCAGGCTGCCCATAGTGCACCACATATACATCGGGCGCCGGTGTGTAGTTAGGCTGCACCGGTTGCGACGAGTAATAACGGAGCTTCATCTCCCCCTCTTTGTTCTTTATCCTGTACACCACATCGGCGGGCGCATTTGTGGCAGGGTCATTTACCGGTATGTTCTTCTCAATTGTCGCCTTCGTCTTGTCTTCAAATACGATCCTTGCTTTGTAATAAGGCTGACTCAGACCGTCTATTCTCAGGTTTGCCTGCGCAGCATTATTCTGCTGAACAGCATTGAGGTAGAGAATAAACTTATCGCCGTCCTCAGAAAAAATAGTGAGACACGCCCCCTGCCCAAACGACAGAACTGGTAATACAAGCAAAGTCAGTACAAATAATTTTAATTTCATAATTATTTAGTTTCGTGTCGTAAAAATAATTCTTTTTTTTAGTTATGGACATTTTACGTTAATCCGGTTCCGGTATTCTATTTTGCAGTCATAAGTTTCAGATAAACTATTCACCGCTATATGCTCAGTGTAAACTTCAAGCCATTTCCTGTTCTCACCACCGATTGCCTGGTACTGAGGCGAATAACGAACGACGATGCCAATGAACTGTTCTTTCTTCGCAGCAATGAGGATGTAATGA
>CAYNGS010000472.1:0-3258 GCA_964396625.1 uncultured Flavipsychrobacter sp. | reverse complement strand
GTCAGTCACGCATTTTCCCGGATTTCATTTCCCATTTGCTGCAAAAATTATTTCAAAATGGGAAATGCCGAACCTGCCAGACTTAATCAAATAATAACACAACGAAATAATGGGAAAACCCTTCGGTGGTTTGAGGGTATGTGATAACAATGAGATAATCACGAAAATGTTTATATGAGCCACAGTAAAGGGTTTTCACCGGTTTCATACTCCCATTTTCACCCGGTTTCTTTATTCGCAAAAATGTGAGGTTGGCCTGGCGCCCAAAACGGGCATAAAAAAACGAAACAACAACTTATCACTTTTTCTCATTTATTTACCGTACCTTTGCCGCCGCTTCGCAATCAGCGGGGCAATTATTATAAAGTTCTTTAAATGTTAATGAATTCTTTTTCGTCCTTCCCAATGAGGGAGGAATTGACGCGAGCTATTTCTGACCTTGGCTTTGAGACACCTACTCCTATTCAACAAAAAGTAATACCTCAACTATTATCTGAGCCTATAGATATAATAGGGCTTGCGCAGACGGGTACCGGCAAAACAGCCGCTTACGGACTGCCACTGTTGCATCATACCGATGTAGCGCATCGTCATGCCCAGTGCCTTATACTCAGCCCCACGCGCGAGCTGTGTATGCAGATACAGGAGGAAATGACCAAGTATGGCGAGCACATACGCGGCCTGCGGGTCACGGCAGTATACGGAGGCGTGCCGATAGGCGGCCAGATCCGCGACCTGAAAACCAATCCGCAGGTGATCGTAGCCACCCCCGGCCGTCTTATCGATCTGCTGGAGCGTAAAGCTATCTCGCTCGACAAAGTGCAGTATGTGGTGCTCGATGAGGCCGATGAAATGCTCAACATGGGTTTCAGGGAAGATATAGACCTGATACTTAAAAACACCCCGAGCCGCGAGCATACATGGCTGTTTAGCGCTACCATGAGCAACGAGGTGCGCGGCATTGCCAAGCGCTTCATGAAAGACTGGAAAGAGTTTTCCGTCGCCACAGCTAATACCACCAACGAGAATATAGACCACCAGTATTTTGTTACAAACCATCACAATCGTTTCGAGACCCTGAGGCGGTTACTCGATTTTGCGCCGGGCATATACGGCATCATATTTACCCGCACCAAGCAGGATGCGCAGGAGGTAAGTGAGAAGCTGATGAAGATGGGCTACCACGTGAGCCCGCTGCATGGCGATATGGACCAGAAGATGCGCAGCAAGGTAATGGAGCGGTTCAAAAACAAGCAACTGCAGGCTATAGTGGCTACAGACGTGGCTGCACGCGGGATAGATGTGAACGATATAACACACGTTATCAACTACGAACTGCCTGATGACCCCGAGGTGTACACTCACCGCAGCGGACGTACTGCGCGCGCCGGCAAGTCAGGCATTTGTATGTCTATTGTTTCTCCTAAGCAGATATCCAACATACGTCAGATAGAGCGCCTCGTGAAGCAGAAGTTTCATAAGAGCGATATACCTGATGGCGCAGAGGTAGTGCGCAAGCGCCTGTTCTTCTACATGGAGCAGATAGCCACAGCAGAGCCGCATGCCGACTTTGCCAAGCTGTATCGCGACTCTATGCACGAGCAGTTTGCCGATGTGGACAAGGACGATCTCATACGCAAGCTGATATGGCTGCAACTGAAAGATACCATCGACGCATACCAGGATAGTGAAGACCTGAATGCAGGCTATGAGAGCAAAGGCGGTGGCAGGGATCGCGACCGCAGCTTTGGCAACAGATATGTGCGCATGTTCATAAACCTGGGCGAGAAAGACGGCTTCAATGCAGGTAAGCTCGTGCAGTTCATCACCGAATCCACGGATGTGGAACCAACAGTGATAGACCGCGTAACGGTGCGCGACCTCAGCAGCTTCTTTAACGTGCCGGGCGATGCCGCCGAGTTCATCATGGAGCATCTTTCGTCTAAGAAATTCAAAGGGCGCAAGGTGCGCGTAGATGAGGCAGACCAGGGCCAGGGCCGTCCGCATGGCGGTGGCAGCGGCGGCGGCGGTGGTTTCCGCGGCAAGCCCGATCGTGCTCGGTTCACCGGCGATGTAAAGTCTTACGGCGGTGGCGGCTTCAAAGGAAAACGACGCTCCAACTAATTAGCTGACGACACAGCAATCAAACTTGCAGAGACATAAATAAAGAAGCCCGCTACAAGCGGGCTTCTTTATTCTAAATATCGTTGGGTAAAAATGAGTTGACTTTTAACTTTGAAAGGAATTACCCTTTCTCATACGGATTGTAAGTGTCGTAAGTGTTATACCAGGCCGTTTCTCTCCAATGCCATGCAAACGGCATGATAATGAAAGACAACATTAGATTGCTGGTGCCGGTAACCTTAAAGTAGCCGTCGGTAAGGCTTACGAGGCTTTTGTTCTGATCGATATAAGGCACATTTCCGTAAGAGAACATCGCTCTGAACTTAAAGCAGAGGCCGCCAAACAGTGCCAGTTCAGCCTTGGCGTAGGGGTTGACACCGAAGCCGATACCGCCGCCGCCATTCAGGTTCGCCGGGTCTACCATCACAGTAGCATTCAGTGACGGATAAATACCCAGGCCGAAGGTAGCGCCTACGTGAAGACGTTTTGTAGTAATGGCATCAGTGCCCATCTTGTAGTCAAGGCCAATCGGAACGGCTATTTGTTCTGTAAGCCCGTCCATATTAGACGTTGGGTTTACCTGGTAGTCGCCCGAGAGGGTGTAAACCTGGTTAAGATTGCCCCACACGAATTCGTTTGCAATAAGGTGAACGCTCAGTCCGAGCATCTTTGTGTGGCCAAGCCTTTTAAGCGGGAATGTGGTACCGAGATCAACACCAAACCCTGTAGCAGTAACAGTCCTTTTACCGGTAGTGTCGCCTGCAAAGTTGCCATTTGCGTCCACCACGGTGGAAACACCCTTGTAGGTGCCCGTAGTGCTCACATAGTTATAGCCTATTTCGAAACGGTCGAAGAACTGGCCAAAGCTAAGCAGGGGTGTACAGATGAATAAAAGGAAAATAGCGCTAATCGGGTTTTTAATAAAATTCATATCCAGTACCTTTAGATTGTAAAAATATAAAAAGACAGCTAAAAAAAGACTATTTTATTATAAAAATACATTTTTAATAATTTATTACTCTATGGCTAATCCGCTGTTGCAGATAGGCGAGACAGAAGGTAAGGGACGGGTTGTGTTTGCCAAAAAGGCGATAAAGGCAGACACGGTTATCGAAACAGCTCCGGTGATCGTGA
>CAYNGS010000471.1:0-3263 GCA_964396625.1 uncultured Flavipsychrobacter sp. | reverse complement strand
AGGGGGCTCGGCCGAGCGGGGACGCAAAAGACGGTCACGATCGGGGCTTGGCCAACGGTCGACGCGAAGACGGCCGCCGATAAGGCCAAAGAATTTGCCGGCAAAGTTGCGGGCGGGGGCGACCCTCGATACGACATTCGCGAGGACAAGCGCCGGAAGGCCGCCGTCATTGAGACTGCGCTGGCCGAATACGAGAAATGGATCACCGACCGCCGCCTTCGGAAGGTGGACACCATGATAAGCAACGCAATGATCTTCGCACCCTCGCCCCCGAATATTTTTACCGCTGCTGCGGTAGCCACCCTATCTGCAGGGGCATGCGCTATGTCGCTTACGCTCATCACGTTAAGGTACATCAGGTTCATGGACACGTAAAGGAGTGTAACCACAAATGTGCCAATGAAGAGGCTAAGGCCTATGTTGCGCTCGGGCCGCTTTATCTCGCCAGCAATAAATGTTACGTTGTTCCAGGCATCGCTGGAGAATAAGGCGCCAACCATGGCGGTACACATGGCAATGACCAATGCACCGTTGGAGAGGCTTTCATGTGTGATGACGCCCAGATCTTTATTTATTGCCTTTGCCGACCATGCGTCCTGCCAGTTGGCCTGCCAGATAGCGTGGTCTTTAAAAAAGATAAAGCCGAAAATGATGAGGGCGGCCATGGCGGCTATCTTGGCAAATGTGAAAAAGAACTGTATCCATTTTCCATTCTTAACGCCCTGTGCATTAATAAACGTAAGGACGAAAATAACGGCGATGCCCACGAGCTGCGCCGCCGTAATGTGGTAACCGTGCACATCGCCGAACAGTATATTCTCATCGCCGAGCTGTGGGAATAGATAACCTGAAAACTTACCAAAAGCCACACCTACGGCAGCAATGGTGCCTGTTTGTATCACTGCAAAAAAAGACCAGCCGTAGAGAAAACCATAAAGCTTGCCAAAGGCCTCCCTGAGATAAACGTACTGACCGCCCGCATGAGGGAACATACCACTAAGTTCACCATAGCTGAGCGCGGCCGTAAGCGTAATGAAGCCGGAGATTAGCCACACAACAATGAGCCAGCCGGCACTGCCCACAGACCGCGAAATATCTGCGCTCACGATAAAAATACCGGAACCGATCATGGAACCGATAACCAGCAAAGCCCCGTCGAGCAAAGTAAGGGACCGTTTGAACTGGCCGCCGGTATCGGAATTTGAGGGAATATTATTATCCAAGGTGAGCTGATTTCCGGAAAAGTACTATTTATTTTCCTTTTTGCAATTCAATCCGGCATTCGTCCATGCCTCATTTCAGATCGATCGAAACTGTCAGATCTTTAAACATCCAAAGCAGAGATGACGCCTGAATGCCTACTTACCTTTATTGCCCGCATCGCTTTTGGAGGTGGCATTCATTCCATCCACAACGTCTTTGGTGATGTCGAATTGTTTATTGGCGTAAAGTATCGGTGACCCGACGTCGGAATAAGAAAGAATGTAATCGTAATGCCGGGATTTATTATAGTCGTCGAGGAACGCGTTGAGCCGCACTTTGAGGTCTTTATTAAACTCGTCCTGCTCTTTCATGAGCTGGTCTGAAAGAGACTGTTTGCGCGTTTCGAGGCTTTGCCTCATTTGCATCAGGCGTTTCTGTGCTGCTTCATATTCAGTCTGCGTCAGGTTGTTGGCCTGCGCTTTTTTCTGCACTTCTTCGGCATCAGACTGCATTTGCTGGTATGAGCGCTCCAATTCTCCCTCCATTTGTTCCTGGCGGGATTTGAATTGCTCTCTTTTTGATTTCAGCAACTCATAGTTTGCTTCGAGGGTATCTAAGTTTACATAGGCTATTTTACCCGAAGGGGCAACGGCGGACGGAGCAGAAACGGCCCCTGATGCCGGAGCATTCTTAGAAGCCGGGGCGTTGCAGGCAGCAAATGCCAGGGCACAAATAAAAACTACCGGGCCGGAAGCAATAAAATATTTTTTCATTCAAGTGTATTTTTGATTGTCAACCCCAAAAATAATAGCTAAAAAGCCATATTGTAGCCGACAAGTTTCATAAAGTTGTCATAATATATAGCGGCTGCCTTACCAATGGTAAATATAATATGCTTACCTGGCAATTGTTTTCTCGCAGGAAGCTTTGTTGCAGTTGAGACTTTTACAAAATATGTGTCCTAAGAATACCCGATGCTTATTTCGGTTCCGCCCCCTTGTCCTGATCTTTTTCCTTTTCGGCTGCCTTGATATCGAAATCGAGAGCTGGGTCTATGTCGTGCTCGTTGATCTTTCGCTGACGCTCCAGTATATCATCGTGATGCGTCTTCAGGTATTCGAGCTGTTTTTTGCTATATGCGACCTTCGATATTAAAACGAACAATACCGGCACAATAAAAATGGCGAGCGAAGTAGCGGCGAGCATACCGCCCAGCACCGTAAAGCCAATGGTCCTGCGGGCCACGGCGCCCGCGCCGGTAGCCAGAACGAGCGGCATTACACCGAGAATAAAGGCCATGGACGTCATAATAATGGGGCGCAGACGCAGTCTTACTGCTTCGAGGGTGGATTGAATGATGTCCTCACCGCTGTCGACGCGCTCTTTAGCAAACTCCACGATCAGTATCGCATTTTTGGCGGCCAGCCCGATGAGCGTTATCAGGCCGATTTGTGCGTAAACGTTGTCTGTAAGACTGGGAACAAAGGTTAAAGTAAGGATCGCCCCAAAAGCGCCGATCGGGACGGCAAGTAAAACAGAGAACGGTACAGACCAGCTTTCGTAGAGCGCCGCAAGGAAAAGAAATACGAAGACGAGCGACAAAACGAATATGTAGACGGTCTTAGAACCTGCCTGCAGCTCTTCGTAGCTTAGTCCCGAGAACTCATAGCCATAGCCCTGAGGCAATGTTTTTGCAGCAACCTCTTTGAGTGCGTCGAGCGCCTGGCCGCTGCTGTAACCTGTTTTTGGCGAGCCGTCGACCTCGGCAGACCTGAAAATGTTGAAGTGAGAAATAAGCGGAGCGGTCTCTACAGCCTTGTAACTGATGAGCGTGCCTAATGGTAACATCTGGCCAACCTGGTTGCGAACGTAGTATTTATCCATGTCAGAGATCATGGTGCGGAACGTGGTGTCGGCCTGCACCATCACATGGAAGTTGCGGTTGTAAAGCGTTATGTCGTTCACATAAAAACTACCCATGAAAGTTAGTATGGTGCTGTACACATCGGCAATTGATACACCGATCTTCTTACATTTTTCGCGATCGACAGTAATACTAA
>CAYNGS010000470.1:0-3268 GCA_964396625.1 uncultured Flavipsychrobacter sp. | reverse complement strand
GGAGCTTTTGTTTGTATTCCTCGAAAAGCCTGTTGGCAAGTTCCTCGGTGAGCGATGCATTCTCCCTGGCCTGGTTGGCAGCTGCGCTGGTTACTGCCGCGTCGAGATCGGAAAGCATGTTCTTACTCAGGCGGCGAGATCCTCCGCCGACAGGCGATGCTGGCCGGGCAGGGGAGGCTGTCTCAGGTTGCGAAGCCACTTCGGGAGCCGGTCTTTCCTCTTTGTGAGCAGCGGCCTCGGGTTGCTTTGCAGTAGGAGCCTGTGCCTCCTTGACTACTTGTTCTCTTACCGTAATTGATTCATAATCAATATTTTTTGACTGCTTATCGGAATCGTTTTTTAGCTCTTTGACTGATAGCTGTGGCGATGGCGAAGCTACGGTACTAAGGTTTTTTTTTACATCCGGGAAGGCGTTTGCAGCCGGCTGCTCGGCCTTAGGCGAAGTGGCCTGTAAGAGATAGCACAGCCGGATAATGCACATTTCTACGTGGAGCCGTTTGTTGGATGCATTCTTGTATTGCAGCTCACTGTCGCTGATGACATTGAGCGCTGAGAGTATGAATGAAGGGGGTGTTTGGTTTGCTTTCTCGAAGTAGGCAGATTTAAGGTCGTTGGGAACGTCGAGCAGGATGACCATGCGCTGGTCTTTGCAGAGCAACAGGTTCCTAAAATGTTCGGCCAGGCCATTGATGATCACATCGCCTTCGAAGCCTTTCTCCAGCGCCTGGTCCAGTTGCAGCAGGGCGCCAGCCACATCCTGGCTGAGCATGCTGTCTGTGAGGCGGAAATAATAATCGGCATCGAGCAGGTTGAGATGCTCCATGGTGCTGCTGTAAGTGAGCGTGCCATTGGTAAAGCTGGCTATGCGGTCGAGCATGGACAGGGCATCGCGCATACACCCCTCGCTTTTTTGAGCTATTATATGCAGGGCAGCTTCCTGCGCCATCATTCCTTCCTTCACCGCTATGCTCTGCAGGTGCGCCACAATGTCGTGCGTGGTAATGCGCCGGAATTCGAATATCTGGCAGCGGCTTTGTATGGTAGGCAGTACCTTATGCTTCTCGGTGGTGGCAAGGATAAATATGGCGTAAGGTGGCGGTTCTTCCAGCAGCTTCAGAAAGGCATTGAATGCTGCAGCTGTGAGCATATGCACCTCATCAATTATATACACCTTGTACTTGCCCTGCTGTGGGGCGAAGCGCACCTGGTTGGTAAGCTCGCGTATATCATCGACTGAATTATTGCTGGCGGCATCGAGTTCGAAAACATTAAAAGACGCATTGTTCTTAAAGCTGGTGCAGGTTGGACAGACCCCGCAGGCTTCCATATCGGCTGTGTGTGTTTCGCAATTGATGGTCTTTGCCAATATGCGTGCGCAGGTGGTTTTACCTACTCCGCGCGGACCGCAAAAAAGGAACGCATGGGCCAGATGCTGGTTTTTGATGGCGTTCTTAAGTGTGGTGGTGATATGCTCCTGCCCCACAACGGTATCAAACGTTTGCGGCCGGTATTTTCTTGCTGAAACTATATAATTATCGCTCATTAATCGAAGTCAAAAGTGAAAGGCCAAAAACCGGAAACTTGTGCCGGATCGGTTAGTCCATTCAAATGTAAATACTAAAAAGAAGAATGAAAAAAGAACTTTTTAGCGTGTGGACAGGCGGTGTAGAATGGTGGTTGCAGTGAGTTGTTTTTATTTTAAATGTTTGCCTGGTCATTTGACGAATCAGACCGTGATCTCCCCATGTTTTTTTTATTTTACAATCGGGCAATCGAGTATCTAATCTACTGATAATCAATATTTTATTTTTCTGTCATTTCCCGATCATTTCCCCACATTTCCCCATGATTCCCGAGTCGTCTGAGCCGCAAATCGGTCGGGATTTGATTTACTTGTCGCAAAAAGTTTTATTGAAATCTTAGCCTGGGATTTCCTGATCATTTCCCCATAATTTCCCTTTGTCTGAACATCAGATCAGTCGTGATTTCGCTGACCTGGCGAAACCTGTAGTGTCATCGCTGTTTGTTGATATTTGGTGCAAAAAGTGTACCGGAATTTAGCAGCTTACCCACATTTATGATGGTTCCGATTGCGGAGATGGCGGCTGGTAGTGGACTTTTATGTAAATAGAAATTGTGGAAAAAAAAGTGACATTTTAGGTGATGGGTTAGAGACGCCGAAACGGATATTGACAGAAAAGGTATATTTGATGTGGCAGCGAATTCTTAAAAATTGATTCAATGGCGAAACAGTATAGGGGTGAGATAACAAACTTTGAGGTTTCACCGGTCGTTGACGGTATCGCAGTGCTACAGTTTTGGGTATCGATATCTATAGTACGTTCGGATATCGAACTAGGAGATGAGGGGCCAATTGCGATGTTGGAAGAAAAGTATCCGTTCATTGCAGCACGACGCGCTTACGTGCGTGTTAAAGCGAATGGCTGTATCCTGGAGGAGGATGGAAACGGAGAATTCCGGTATGTGGCGTTTCTTGCGGTGAATAGTGCGAAATTTGCCGGTGCATGGACAAGCTCTGGAATTCATTGAAACGGGATTCCTGTTGCATAATTAAATCGGGCCGGGAATTATATTTATTTTTCCTATCTTTCGGGGCAATCACAAACCGATACTATGGCAAAGTCATTTATACTACGGATGCTGGTGGTGGGGTGCCTGTTTACATTGCCGGCATGCAGGGTGAGTTATACGGTAATATCGCATGGCGACACTGATATGCCTGCGCAGGCACACCACCTGACGCATAGCAAAACCCATTGGGCGTATCTGTGTGGGCTGGTATCTAAAAACGACCCGCAGCCTGCGGGATGCGAGATGGGCAGCAACATCAGCAGGGCCAGGGTATCGACCAATGCCGGTTTTATACTGATAACGGGCATCACGCTGGGTATAGTTGTGCCACAACGCATAGAATGGGACTGCTCGCAGGTGGTGCGTAGTGTGGGGCCTTCAATTGGCAATTAGTTTGCCATTACTTCTTTCCTTAAATTTTAATACTACTGATATGCCTGTGCTACCAAACGGAATATTGTCTTACAGTCCGGCTGACCCGTGGGAAAATGCCCACCAGAATTTTACGCATCATTTCAAGCCCGGCGCCTCGTATGATCTTGCGATAGCATCTGTGGAAACCCGGCTGGCAGACTACAATGCTATGACCGCAAACATGCAATGGCTCATAGGCAACGCGATAGCAACAAGCACGCCGATAAGGGCGATGGGCAATAACTGGTCGTTCTCGCAAGTG
>CAYNGS010000469.1:0-3268 GCA_964396625.1 uncultured Flavipsychrobacter sp. | reverse complement strand
CTCCGTTAGTATATGTTATTGTACTTGCACCGGCTGATACGCCCGTGGCAAGGCCTGTTGATGAAACTATAGTTGCGACAGACGGTGTACTACTGGCCCATGTACCACCTGTAGATCCATCCGTTAATGTTGTTGTTCCTCCTACGCATACTGATATTACACCCACTCCGTTTATCGGGGGAAGGGTGTTTGCAACGACGGTAACAGATTTAGTTACAACGCAGGCTCCTGCTCTCCCAAAGGTGATAGTTACCGTTCCTGCTGAGATACCGGTGATTGTTCCGGTTACATCCACCGCTGCAGTGGTGTTACTGCTGCTGCTCCACAGTCCGGTAGGTGTGGAGTCTGTTAATTTAATCATGTTACCGGTACATACAGAAGACGGACCAGCTATCGGGTATGTTACTGTTACAAGAACGGGGAAAGAACTTCCGCCCACCGTATAAGTAACATTTGCTACGCCACCTGCAACCCCTAAAACATCGCCAGTACTTGAATTTACTGTAGCCACAGCAGTATTGCTGCTCGACCAGGTACCACCGGCCGGAGTGCCGTTCAATGTGGTGTGCGTGCCGATACAGATATTTGTATTTCCTGTTACTACTGGTATGGGAGGTAAAGGCCGTGCATTAACGCTCACTCCAAGCACAAGCAATACCAGGCTCAGTACACCGGCAACCAACAGAGGTGTTATGCGAAGGCTGAGCCTCATCCATGGGGACGCTGTCAGCAGCCATTTTTTATTTAGATTTATCATGATCATAATTTTTTTATTTATTAAATAATATTGAGTATCCTGGTCGATTATAATTTATGGCAAGTAAAACATAGTGCACTGCCCACGTTGCTCTTGATCAGAAGGTGGTTAACACCGGCTCCGTTGTGAGCATCGTGACATGAGATACATTGTACTTTACCATTCTCCAGCATATCCGTAGTGATAGTGCCGCTGTGCACACCGGAAGGAGTTGTTGTAGGATCCCAGATTTTATGATCTTTGGTTGCTAATGTGTTGTCGTAAGTAAATGATATAGGGTGTGTTGTGCTCAGGTCGGTTGTAAGGTTCGATACACCGCCATTCACATCGCCCATTTTAGTAGTACCTGTTGTATAGTTACGGAAGTTGGCAAGGGCCACAGTACCATCGTGGCAGCTCAGACATAATTTTGAGCTTCCATCAGGGTTGCCGATAGTGGCAGCGCCTTCCCTCCAGAAATTATAACCCATAGAATAAATGTTGTAGCTGGCGGTAGACAATGCGTGTGTCCACAGCGGAATTGCGACTGCGCTCGCTGTTGTATTTGTGCTGTGTGGCGCATGGCATGGGCGACATATCTGGCCTTGCAATTGCGCAGTAATAGGTGAACTGAAATTCCACGTATTGTTGCTCATGGAAAAATCATGTTTAGAACCTACGATTGTTCCGGTTTGTCCATTACATAGCTGAGTAAAACCCAGAACCATGGAACTTGCGATTAAAAATGATTTGAATCTCATAAAATATTTTTAATTTATTTGTTAGTAATTTTTGTTTTCTTTTAACTAAACTGATTTGATTTAAAGAGCGGCTTATTTATTATGACAGGTTAAGCATAAAGCACTTCCCGCATTGCTGATCTTTCCGAATCTGTAAATAGTCTGGTCGTGAACCTCGTGACATGAGGGGCATTGTACCTTGCCGTTTATATCCAGCAGGTCGGTGGCTATGGTGCCTCCGAGACTTGTTGTTGCAGTGGCCGGATCTTTAAGCGTTCCGTCCAGGTTGGCTAAAGCAGTATTGTAAACAAACGAGATCGGGTGGCTGTTTGTCAGGTCTGTTGATATTTTCGACCCGCTGGGCATATAATACAAACCACCACTCGGACCCTGTACCTTAGTACCGGATGTACCGCCGAACTGATTCATCGCCGAAACCCCATCGTGGCAGCTCAGGCAAAGTTTTGATGCTCCATCCGGGGCAGTTATAGTAGTAATACCATCAAATTTGTAGCCTGTGTAGGTGCTGAACGATTGAGACGTGGTGTTGTGGTTCCACAGTGGAACGCCGGTCCCATCTGTACCGTGCGGAGCATGGCATACGATACAAACTTCCCCAGTTGAGTTGTATGCGGCCTTCGACGGAGTGCTGAAATCGTGGTGAGAACCGGTAATTTGTTGCCCTCTGCTCAGAGGAGTAAGCCCCAGTAGAAGAGAGCTTATCAGTACTAGCTTTTTGAGTTTCATAATCTTTATTGTTTTGACTGTTAAGATTAAATTAATTACAACAAAAGTAGATACAGCCATGTGCCCCTTCAATGACAATCATCAGCCCGATTTATGACACTAAACACCTGAATATCTGCCGTTTCGCAGGTTTTCATCACGGTTAAAAAACGCTATTCCGGAGAACTGATTCTGGTTAGTCCGAAACTTGCGCTTTCGCAAGTTTTTCAAATTGATGTTGGGAGAGCGGCCCTAAAAAAAATGACAATAGCCAGACTGGATAAAGTCTGGCTATTGTCATTTCTATCTCCTTCTATACCCTTGTTAAAAACCCGAACCGGTACTCAAGTGTTCATGGTATATTCCCCCCGTGTTTGAGGAATTCTGGTGGCAGACAAAGTAGCATTTGCGGTTCGGAATGTCTATCATTTTTCCGTTGATCGGATTTGGCCTGATAACCGTCGTATCAAAGTTGAGCAACTTCTCAAATGCAGAAGAAGCGCTACCTCCATTGACTCCCAGCTGCCCATCATAACCATGCGGATCATGACAGGTGTTGCACCCCACATATTTAAGGAAGTGGCCGCCGGAAATATTTGTATGTATGGTGGTAACAGTGGAAAGATTGTGACACTGAAAACAAAGCGGCCAGCGCATCGCCAGGTCTGTAGCGCTCCACCCCGACCCCATCATCGGAAACCGCGTCGTATCATAGGCATATTTCAGGATCGCAATATTCGAAGACCCGTGCGGCCCGGCGGGAGAACCTGAACCATCACTGGCATGGCAATCGGTACAATATATCTTACTCGATACGGTCAGTGGCACTATCAGACTTGTCATCGACATATTCTGACCAGCCGCTTCCACCGGGTGATAAGACACATTCGTCGTCGCGAAATCGAAACGCAAATTTCCAATACCCCGATATCGGTTTGTATAACGCTGCACAACATTATTATCTGCATGGCACCGGAAGCAAATTTGGTACTGGTAGGTAGCTTGTGCAACGGGACTTCCATTCAGGTCAACGCCTTTCACCCCCGTTGTTGGTCCGTTCACAAAC
>CAYNGS010000468.1:0-3280 GCA_964396625.1 uncultured Flavipsychrobacter sp. | reverse complement strand
AACACTCACGCATTTCTACCTCGCTGCGGCAAAGGACCTCCTTGTGGGAAAAATATCCCCCAAAAAAGCAGATTCCCTTTGGTATCATGTAAATGACACAGTGTGGGATGCTCCGCGCATACTGGCTCATGCCGAAGGAGTATACCCCTCTTTAGATCTGTTTCGCAGCAAGGTGCCTACTTATACGCTGCTTCGCCGGGCTTACAAATTGTTCACTACGCTTGCCGATGATACGCTTTTCAATGGCGCCAGGTCGGGCATACACTACATGCTCCGACCCGATAGCGGCATGATCGAGAATGTCAATTGGGTCATTAAGGAAGAGCTGCCCTGGGTTGAACCTGTGCCCAATGATACGGTTAGTGAAGAAAGACAAATGGTCGAAGCTTATCAGTACTACAACAACTTAAAGATCACCGGAAAGTTAGACAGTGCTACTTATAAAATGCTTGCAACAGCGCCCGACTCCTTTCTTGAAAAAATAGGCGCCAACATGGAGCGTGTTCGTTGGATGCAGAAACAGTTTGGAGATCTGTATGTGGTGGTCGATGTACCGCTGATGGAGCTTTTCCTGAGACGCGACAGTGGCAATGCCATGCATATGCGAACCGTCGTAGGGAGGCCCGAACGCCAGACCCCGTCCCTTTTTGCCACCATGGCCAACATCGTTATTAACCCCCCTTGGGGAATACCACCTACCATCCTCAAAAACGATGTGCTGCCCGGCATGCAAAAAAGCAATAAGTACCTCGCGAAGAAGGGCTTTAAGGTATACGATAGAAAGGGGAAAAGAGTAAACGCCTCATCAATAAACGCCGATAACTACAGAAAATATGACTTTAAGCAAGACCCCGGTGATGACAACGCGCTTGGCTATGTGAAATTCAACCTGCCCAACCCTTGGGATATTTACCTCCACGACACGCCCCACCGTGGCGATTTTGGCAACCGGAATCGCGCGCTTAGTTCAGGCTGCATCCGCCTGCAGCGGCCGCAGGAGTTGGCCATTTACATCCTGTCCGAACTGGAGAAAAAGAACTATACGCCGGGCAAACTGGATACACTTATCGAAACACATAAAACGCGTTGGGAAGTGCTGAAAACTAAGATACCGGTACATATTGCCTACCTCACAGCTTTCGAAGACACCACCGGTCACCTGCGTTACATCAGGGACATTTACAACCGCGATCAGAAGTTGATCTCCCTACTGAGATAAAGGAATTGTTTTGGTACTGTCCACCTTTCCGTTGTGTATATATTCTATCACCTTTACAGAAGGCTTTGTCGCCCCTTGCTGCATGTCGGCAAATAGGTTGCTTTCAGGCAGGCAATCTACCTTTTTATTAAGCCAGTATGCAGTCTTAAGGTACTTCGCCTCAGGGTAATATATAAAAAGGCAGGTGCTGTCTTTTATAGTGTTGATGATGGGCAATGATAACGCAGCAGGCACCGCCGGACATCCCCAGCTGCGGCCCAGCCTGTCTTTCTGGTTAATGTAGCCTTCACACACATATTTAGCGCCATGCACCACTATACCCCGGTCAAAGGCAGCATCATTAAACCCTTCATCCATCCCAAACAGGTGCAGAGAGGTACCGTGCTCCCCTTCGTATGTATCGCCGGTCACATAAAAACCCAGGCTGCTCTTATGCGTGCTGTTCTTGTTCGAAAAAGAAAGATTACCGTCCTCTCCAGACCCTTGGCCATGTGCAACATAGGTATTGAAGATCACTTTCTTTTTCGCCAGGTCTATGATCCACATCCTTTTTTCGGTAGAGGGAAGGCTAAAGTCGCAAACAGAGATGATCTCCTTCTCCCGGTTTACTTTCCCCTCGTTGCGGAGATTCAGATAGCCGCGATAGGCTTTACTGAATACGTCGTACGATAAACGGTTTGATTGTGAGAAGTCGATCTGGTTGTAAAGACTCGAAACGTAATGTTCGATTTTTACTCCATCGCTCAGAGATGAATTAGTTCCGTCGGCAGAAACTGTTTTAAATGAAAAGGATACAATAAGATACGTACAGATGCACAGGATCTTCTTCATCATGACCTTATTTTTAATTTTCAATTAATAAATGGAATGCGACAAAGATACTTATACATTTTTTATTTTCAACATGTCATATTTCAATTAACCCATATTTAACAAAACTATGACAAATTAATTTTTACTTCAAATTGTTCCCACTTCGTTTCAGGGTGTTATCTCTGGCGGAGAATTAAATGCGGGCGTCATTTTATTTACAACCCTTACATTAGCATTATGTTTTTCAAGCGGATTTGTCTTTCGTTCATTTTTACGGCCTGCTTTGCACCATCTTTTGGCCAGCAGGGCGATTTTTGCGATGCGGTGACCACTATTATGAGGGATGCCCCAAACAAGTTTCGCAATATAAAGGGCAAAGTCACAGAATCAAATTATGCGGCAACGATGTGGGCCTCAGGCATTAACGTACCCGGTTCCATTGGCAGTCGTTTTGTATCGTCTGCCGGTCTCTTTTACGAGGCGGCCTTTCTCCAGACCACCAATAAAAGCGAACTCAAACCTGTTTATGATAAGTACAGAAATCTCTTGGATAGTTGCCTTGCTGCACAGGGATTTAAGATGGTTTTGAGCAACAATTTCTATACTGGCCTAGACGACTATAAGAAGATCGCCTTTATGCCTCAGTTGAAGGATGATACCCCGGTCGGAGCACTGCCATCACATGTTACTATGGAAGTAACCTATAACAAAGACGTCGGAAAGTACACAGTGGTAATGTATATTTTCGAACACTAACAGAAAAAAAATGGATCAGGCCCTTAACTACATTGAGATCAATCGCGCCCTGTGGGATGAGAAAACCCGGCACCACGCGAGTGCCGCTTTTTATAACATGGATGATGACAGCTTTGTCAACGGCAGGTCATCGCTGAATGAGACGGAACTGCAAATGCTTGGCGATATCAGAGGCAAGTCAATTCTCCATCTCCAGTGCCATTTCGGACAAGACACATTGTCTCTGGCAAGGCTGGGCGCCAATGTCACCGGTATCGACTTTTCAGGCGAAGCCATCAAAAAAGCCAGGGAACTGAATGATCAGTTAGCGCTCAATGCGTCATTTATTTGCACGGATATCTACGAGTTGCCACTCAAACTCAACGAGCAGTTCGACATTGTATTTACATCCTATGGCGTCTTAGGCTGGTTGCCCGATATACAGAAATGGGCACAGATTGTCGCCAGGTTTCTAAAACCCGGTGGCAGTTTTGTACTGGTTGAATTTCACCC
>CAYNGS010000467.1:0-3280 GCA_964396625.1 uncultured Flavipsychrobacter sp. | reverse complement strand
CGTAATATGCGTAAACGGAAGCGGCCCGGTTATAAACACAGACGTTACTGGAGCCGTATAAGGCCGCAGGGACTGGAGTCGCATATGGCGGAACTGCGCGGCCAGTGTCGTAAGAGGTGGGCACAATCACGCCGAATCCAGAATAATCCCATGTTTGTGCGGGGCCGCCAGACATAGGCGATACATTCGTATCGCAATTGACGATCACAAACTCATCACCCATGATGGGGTTGGTGGTTGACGCAGTAAGTGTAGGTGCCTGGGCAAACGAAGTTGAGGCACAGCCCATAACAAATAAACAGGATAATAGTTGTTTATACATAATCAGTGGTTTTTAAGAAGGAAGTTCTTAGGTTAAGATTTGGTAAAATTACAGCAATAATCATTCCAAAAATGGACAATTGACGATCTCCAAGATTATTTCGTGATAAAAATTTGAATTCGTCAGGGTAACAAAACTGTTTTTGGGTCGGCCTTTTTGTGCGCAAAACAGGCTATCCTGTATTAATTTGATATAATTTAACCTGATCGTCCGGCTGTTGTATCCAAGGTGGCCGTATCTTATGATTTTGCCTGGCGCATCAACCTTATCTTGCTGAATTTCGGCCCGTCCGTTCTATACTTTTGCTCCGGCAATGGAAATAAATGCAAAATAAGCCCGGAAAATGTTACCTTTGCACTCCGCTAAAAATCATGGCAGGCAAGGCTTTGGCGATTATTTGAGAGGTGGTTGAAAAAGAATTTAAACTTTCTTTAAAAATATTTTGTTGAATTGAAATAGGTCATTACCTTTGCAGTCCCAAATTTTTCGGGGATAGAAGATATTTATAAGTATGTCACAGCGTATCAGAATAAAGCTAAAATCTTACGACCATAACCTGGTGGATAAATCAGCAGATAAAATCGTTAAGACTGTACGCAACACAGGAGCAGTGGTTACAGGCCCTATTCCTTTGCCTACAGAGAAGAAGATCTTTACCGTATTGCGCTCACCGCACGTTAACAAGAAATCGCGTGAGCAGTTTCAGCTTTGCACCCACAAGCGCTTGCTGGATATCTATACATCTTCTTCCCGTACAGTTGACGCGCTCTCGAAGCTCGATCTGCCCAGCGGCGTGGAAGTGGAAATCAAAGCTTGACCTTAGCCCCTTTTATAAAGGCGCAACGGATATAAAAAGACCAGTTCTTTAAAAAATTGAACAAACAGCTAATCCCGGCCCACACGAACAGGCTCCGGGCGCTTGGCTTAAATATAATAATAATGAAAGGTATTATAGGTAAAAAAATCGGTATGACCAGCGTTTTTGAACCGAATGGTAAGCAGACAGCCTGCACCATCATCGAAGCTGGACCATGTGTGGTTACTCAAAAGAAAACCGTAAGTACCGACGGTTATGACTCCCTGCAGATAGCTTTCGGCGAGGCTAAAGAAAAGAATACGCCAAAAGCACTCATCAATCACTTCGCAAAGTCAAATACTACTCCTAAGAGTGTTGTAAAAGAATTACGTAATTGTTCCATTGATAAGAATGTAGGTGAAAGCATCACCTGTGAAATATTTGCCGAAGGTGAAAAGGTAAGTGTTATCGGCACCTCCAAGGGTAAGGGTTTCCAGGGCGTTGTAAAGCGTCACGGCTTTAGCGGTGTGGGTGAAGCTACCCATGGCCAGCACGACCGTTCGCGCGCTCCGGGTTCTATCGGTGGTTCATCTGACCCAAGCCGCGTATTCAAAGGCATGCGCATGGCGGGCCGGATGGGTACTGATCGTGTAAAGATCAAAGCCCTGCGCGTAGTAAAAGTATTCCCGGAGCAGAATTATGTGCTTGTTAGCGGTTCGGTTCCAGGTCATAACGGATCTATTGTTTTAATTCAGAATTAATTTAGTCATGCAAGTTGACGTTTTAAATACTAAAGGTGAAAAGACAGGGCGTTCAGTGGAACTGCCGGATGATATTTTCAATGTTGAGCCGAACGATCATTGTATTTACTTAGCTGTAAAGCAATACCTCGCCGCTCAGCGCCAGGGCACGCATAAGACAAAGACCCGTGCAGAAGTGCATGGTTCTTCGAAGAAGCTGCACAAACAGAAAGGCACCGGGGGCTCGCGTAAAGGCAACATCCGTAACCCATTGTATAAAGGCGGTGGTACCGTTAACGGCCCATTGCCTCATGGTTACAACTTTAAACTGAACCGCAAGGTGAAGGACCTGGCCAAGATATCTGCCCTTGTACACAAGGTGCGTGCAAACAAGCTGATGATCGTAGAAGATATGACCATGGCTGCACCAAAGACAAGTGAGTTCTCTGCGATACTGGACAAACTGCGTGGTGATAGCTGGAAGACGATGGTGGTACTGCCTGAGCATAACGACAACGTATATCTCAGCAGCCGTAACCTCGCAGACAACAAGACAGTGGTGCTCAGTGACATGAATACTTACGACCTTACAAACGCACAGGTGGTAATATTTACAGAGTCAGCGGCTAAGATGTTTAACGAAATACCGGAAGAAGAAGCAGCATAATTAGCTGATTAGCTGATGTGATGATTAGCTAATGAGAATAGTTCTTTAAAACAGATTATATAATTTGGTGTGAGTATCAGCTAATCAGCTAATCATCGCATCAGCTAATAAAGGGAAAAGAAATGAAACTATCTGAAGTATTGGTAAGGCCGGTAATAACCGAAAAGGTAAATCTCCAGATGGAGCGCAGTGGCCGCTATACATTCGTAGTGGGCAAGCAAGCCAACAAGCTGGAAATAAAGAAAGCCGTTGAAGAATTTTACGGTGTAAAGGTTGCTGATGTAAATACAGTTGTTGTGCCTGCAAAAAGCAAAACACGTTTTACTAAGGCAGGTTTGCTCGCAGGCCGCAAGCCTTCTTATAAAAAGGCAGTTGTGACACTTGCTGCAGGCGAGACAATAGACCTGTTTGCATAAATTGGCTGATTAGCTGATGTAATAATTAGCTAATGAGTGGACAATAAAAGTTCTTTAAATAGTAACGAATTGGTGGGTCATTGGCTGATCAGCTAATCACCAAGTCGGCAAAAAAAATTGTAAATCTGGTAGGATCATTAGCTAATAAGCTAATCGTCACATCAGCTAATTATTGATAAAATGGCATTACGTAAATATAAACCGGTAACAGCCGGAACACGCTGGAGAATAGGTAACGCTTACGCGGAGATTACCACTGATAAGCCTGAAAAGAGCTTGCTGGAGCACCAGAAAAGTACGGCCGGCCGTAACGTTCAGGGCCGCAGGGCAATGCGTTAT
>CAYNGS010000466.1:0-3292 GCA_964396625.1 uncultured Flavipsychrobacter sp. | reverse complement strand
TCCTTTTTTCTTTTTGCAGGAATATAGAGTTGATACACAATGCAAAATTCGGTCCGCGGTTTGCTGCGTAGGCTGAAATTTATAGGTTGTCCGTATAGCCTTATGTGATAAGATGCGGGCTCCATCGCATTTATTTCAGTAATTTTGTGTCCTAAAATTTTATGGATGCAGTTAGCAGATCTCTATGAGCGGGCGATGAAGTTTGAGTTTTTGAGCGCCGACGAAGGGGTATTCCTTTTTGAACACGCACCGCTTACCGAACTGATGTATGTGGCCAACGAACTACGCAAAATTCAGGTGCCGCATGGCAAGGTGACCTGGATCATAGACCGCAACATGAACACAACCAATGTATGCGTTGCCAACTGCAAGTTCTGCAATTTTTACCGGGTCCCGGGCCACCCCGAATCATACATTACTGATATAGAGACCTATAAGCGCAAAATAGATGAGACCTTTAAGTATGGCGGTGAGCAACTACTGCTGCAAGGCGGCCATCATCCCGACCTGGGACTTGCTTATTACACCAATCTTTTCAGGACGCTGAAGCAATTGTACCCCAACCTGAAGCTGCATGCGCTGGGCCCACCCGAAGTGGCTCACATAACCAAACTGGAAAAAAGCACACACCGCGAGGTGCTGAAGGCGCTGATAGAAGCGGGGATGGACAGCCTGCCCGGCGCCGGGGCCGAAATACTCAACGATCGTGTGCGCAGGCTGGTGTCTAACGGCAAGTGCGGGGCACAGGAGTGGCTCGATATAATGCACGAAGCCCACCTGCAGGGGCTGACCACCAGCGCGACAATGATGTTTGGTCATGTTGAGACACTGTACGAACGTTTTGAGCACCTCGTAAAGTTGCGCGAAGTGCAGGCGATAAAACCCGAAGGCGCAAAAGGCTTTCTCGCGTTTATTCCCTGGACGTTCCAGGATGTGGATACACTGCTGCAAAAGATACGCGGCACAAAAAACCTCACAACGGCAGAAGAGTACATACGCATGATAGCGCTGAGCCGCATAATGCTGCCAAATGTGAAGAACATACAGGCCTCATGGCTCACGGTTGGTAAGCAAGTGGCGCAAATATGCCTTAATGCGGGCGCCAACGACTTCGGCTCCATTATGATAGAAGAAAATGTGGTGAGCGCCGCAGGAGCCCCACACCGGTTCACAGCAAAAACTATTCAGAAGTCGATACGCGAGGCCGGCTTTGAGCCCCAGCTCCGCAACCAGCAGTACGAATTCAGGAAAATGCCCGAGGTTATGGAAGAGCAGGTGATAACGTATTAACCCCCGGCCCCTAAAGGTGCTTTTCACTGAGTCGTTTTCCTCACAAAATATAGGGCTTTGAAGATACCTTCAAAGCCCTATTTCAGTATAAAAAGCTAAATCGATGATCCCGCTTTAAGCATTAGGGCTTATACCCCTACCATTAGTGGCATCAGCAGCATCAGCACGTCTTCGTTCTCCACTTTGTCGATAGAGCGGAAAATACCGGCACGTGTTGGGGTGCTCAGTTCCACCTGTATCTCGTTGCCATCGAGGTTGCTGATCATCTCTACCATCAGTTTTGCGTTAAAGGCGATTTTCATGTCTTCACCGCTATACTGGCAGCTCAGCATTTCCCTGCCCTCGTAAGAGAAGTCAATATCCTGGGCACTGATCTGCAGGGCATTGCCATTGATATCCAGCACCACCTGGTTAGTGGTTTTGTTGGCGAAGATGCTCACGCGGCGCAGCGCACTTACGAAGTCGGCACGGTTGATGGTGAGCTTGTATGGATTGTCCACCGGTATCACCGCCTTGTAGTCGGGGAAGCGGGCATCGATAAGGCGGCAACTCAGGCTCAGTTTCTCACCAGTTACGAAGAGGTGACTGCCGTTATATGCAAGTTGTAAAACAGACTCATCGGGGGGCAGGGTGGCGCGAAGCTGCTTCAATGGTTTTTTGGGTACCACAAAACCATCCTTGGCCGGGCAGTTGGTATCTGTGCGGCGGAACTGTACAAGGCGATGTGCATCTGTAGATACGAAGGTGATACTATCCTTAGCCAGCTCGAAATAGACACCGGTCATAGCCGGCCGCAACGTATCGGCACTAACGGCAAACAATGTTTTGTTGATGCATTCGATGAGCGCTATAGACGGCATAGTGAATGCAGTAGTGTCTCCGGGAGCCGGTTCCTTAGGGAAATCATCGGCTTTTTCTCCGCCTATCCGGTACTTGCCCACATCGCTCGACATCTCTATGGAAAGGTCGTTCTCATTAATATTGAAAGTGATCGGCTGTTCCGGCAGATTCTTAAGATAGTCGCTCAATATCTTTGACGGGATGCATATGCGGCCATCGCCCTGGGCATCGTTTACCTCCATGTGCACCCGCATCATGGTCTCGAGATCGGTAGCAGTAAGTGTAAGTGTATTGCCGTGCAACTCAAAAAGAAAATCTTCGAGCACCGAGAGCACGGTATTGGCGCTGATGACGCCGCCTATCTGCTGCAGATTTTTGAGTAAAGCCGTTGAAGTAACTATGAAACGCATTGGTAGTATTGGTTTTTAACAAAGATATTTTAAATAAAGTCAAAATTAAAAGACGGGCAGGCAAAACGGGTAAATGTGGATAAAAAGGCCGCAAATGGGAATTAACCCGTTATCCGGGCAGGGTCAGTCGTTCGTACTTTTCCTGGTAAGAGCGAACACAAGGGAGATAACCGCCAGCACCGCCAAGATGTGTATGACATTCCCCTCATGCCTCCAAACGAAAAAGCCCAATATCCATCCAATGATCAGGAGAATTGCAATAAAAAACAAGAGATTTCTGAGTATCATCGTTTATCCACAGTAAAAATAACAAATCTGCATTGAATACCTAATGACCGCTGATCCTATAAGTATGTTTATTTCTTTATTAAAGTTACAACAATCCCTTTATTTTATCTATCACTTCCTGCAGGTGTGCGGGGTCCTGTCCGCCTGCTGTCGCGAGTGTCTTTTGCCCGCCGCCACCGCCCCTGATCAGCGGTGCCACATGTTCTTTTATGATCTTGCCGGCGTCGAGGCCTTTGGCAGCTACAACTTTTTCATCGACACCAACCGCTACAAATGGCTTACCGTCTATATTGGAGCACAACACCACCAGGTGATCATTCAAATGAGACTTCAGGTCGAGACACAATTTCTTAAGTGCATCGGGTGAGCTGACAGATACCATCTGCCCCACAAACGATATATCATTTATGATCTCATCTTTTGTCAGCAATTCATTCCGGATACCCACGAGCTGGCGGGCTTCC
>CAYNGS010000465.1:0-3297 GCA_964396625.1 uncultured Flavipsychrobacter sp. | reverse complement strand
ATTCTACCTGATGTTTAACCCCCTGCCTGCCAACAGCAACGACTCCGGAAGTATTGCAAAGACCTTCCTTTTTCCTGAGCTGAGTAAAAAAGACCTTGTACTCGGTTTTGAAAGAATATTTCCATTTTGCGGTGGCAGCGCGCTCACGGCAGATAACAATGAATTCCGCAATACCACATTTAGTTTATTTACCGAGTTTTCTACCAGCCACTATGATACCGGCATAAGCAAGTTTCGAACATGGAGTGGTATGGTGGGCTGCAAACTGAATTTTCAGGGATCGATCTCTGGCCTGAATTTCGGGATACAGGCAGGGCCATATTATAATCTCATAAATGTAGAACCTAAATATTTCGATGCCCGGGATAATGCCCTGCAGACACCCGGCGGAGTGAATGGCCTTCCCCCAACCATACATACTATTGGTTTTAATGTAAAGGCATCTATATCCGCTTTCGAAATCTTTGCTAACGCCGAATATATACTAAGCAAAAAAATAGATCAGGACGCGGCTATCACAAACCCCGACCTGAAAGGGGCGGTATTTACGGTGGGCGTATTGATTAATACAGCTATCTGGAGTTTTAATATTCCACAGGCGCCCCCGATACCTGATGGTACACGATAGCTCTTTATTGATACTTTAAATAAATAACATAACAAGATGAAAATCAATTACTAAAAACTAAAATTATAAGATCAATTTTTCAATATTATTATTACCGTAATCGTAGGGAATATATGCCAGGGACGGTATCTTTTTTGTGACGATAAGGCTTGCTTTTTTCCCGGGTTTTATGGTACCAAGCGACTGCTGCAGCTCCATGGCGGCAGCGCCGTTTATGGTCACAGCGTTCACAGCTTCCTCGGGGGTCATGCGCAACTGAGTACATGCAATGGTCAGCAATAACGGAATATTGCCAGAGGGGCATGAACCTGGGTTATAATCTGTTGCGAGGCAAACCGGCAGCCCGGCGTCAATCATTTTTCGGGCTGGCTGATAGTGCATGCCGAGAAAAAAAGCCGCACCCGGCAGGAGGGTGGGAATCGTTTTTCCGGCTTTTAGAGCGCTGACCTCTTCGTCACCTACGCACTCCAGGTGGTCTACACTCACGGCATTATGTTTCACCCCCACCTGCACCCCGCCGGAATGGTGAAGCTGGTTGGCATGTATCTTTGGTTTCAGGCCATACTTCCACCCTGCCTCAAGCAAGCGCTCTGTTTCGGGAATCCCAAAAAAGCCTTCTTCACAAAATACGTCCATATAATCAGCGAGTCCTTCATGAGCCACGCGGGGCAGCATTTCATTTATAATCAAGTTTATATAACCATCTTTATTTTGTTTATAATCAATAGGATATGAGTGAGCAGCTAAAAATGAGGCCTTTATTGTGACTGGTGTGCTTTCCTTTAATTTCCGGATTACCCTGAGCATCTTCAACTCACCCTCCAGGCATAGCCCATAACCGCTTTTTATCTCTATGGCCCCGGTACCTGTATCCATCACGCGATGAAGCCTTTCGAGACTTTGATCATACAACTCTGACTCGTCTATGGCATTCAGACGACTCGCCGAATTTAGGATACCCCCACCCTTCCTCGCTATATCTTCGTAACTGAGCCCGCGGATACGATCCACAAACTCCCCGTCGCGGGGTGCGGCAAAGACCAGGTGAGTGTGGCTGTCGCACCACGCGGGCAGCACCATTCGCCCGGCAGCATCTATAGCCTGGTCGGCATGGATTTCCGGAAGACTGTCCATAGCTCCGAAACTGTGAATGATTCCACCCTCTGTGAGCAGCCAGGCATTATCAATGCCAGGCATCACTGACATATCGGCGCCGCCCCGGCGAGATATTGCTGTTTCAATTTCGGTATTGCAAAGCCGCCTGATGTTTGTGATAAGAACCCTCATAATGAAGTAAAAATGGAAATGTGAAAACGTAGCCTAAAGATAAACAGCAGAACGCCATCGTTGGGGATATCTTAAAAAAAAACTGCCCACTGGTGAAGTGTGCAGTATTGCCGGGTATCATTCAAAAAGGTAATAAGCAAGGTCTACAAGGGCCAGTAAAGGGCATGAAAGCGATGTAGTTCGGATTTCTGAGTGCAAGCTAAAGTTGGGGCGGGTCACCGCCAAAAGAAGTTTCTGAACGGTCGAAAAAGTTTTTTAACGGTAGGTGAAGGGGTATTCCCGGAGACGCGTTAAGAATGGCTGCTATGTAATAGGCATTGTAATGGTCACGGTCGTCCACTGCTGGCCGTTTTCATCTTTTGTTTCCGCAATGTTGAACGAAATATGCTTGTTCTGAATGATGCTTAATTGCTGGATCCGCTTCTTAATGTTCTCGATACCAAACGATTCGTGCATGGTATCTGACTTGTATTTACCGGTATCAACGAGCCCAACACCATTGTCCCTGACCTCAATAAACAGTACATTTTGCCGCTCGTAGATATCAAGATTCACCTGCCCGGCACCCGACTTCATGGGCAATATTCCGTGCTTTATCGAGTTTTCGACGAGTGGCTGTATCAACAGCGGTGGCACTTGTATGTCTGAGAGGTCTATGTCTTCGTCAATATTTATAGAATAACTGAGCTTATCTTCAAATCTGAGCTTCTCCAGCAACAGATAGTTATTCACCAGATCTATCTCCTTCTGTAGCGGAATTAACTCTTTAGAAATATTATGCATATTCTGTCTGATGAGATCTGCGAATACACGCAGATATTCATTGGCTGCAAGCTTATTATTGTCATTTACAAGGCTTTGTACGTTATTGAGTGTATTAAAAATGAAATGCGGGTTCATAAGCGCGTTCAGCGCTTTGTACTCAGATTTCATAAACTTGATCTCCGTTTTGTGTTCCCGCTCTTTTTTACGCAGCAGTGAAACCACACGGATCCTGATGGCAACGCCGGCAATTACCAGCGCCATAAAAACACACAAAGCAATAAACCACCATGTGGCCCAGTAAGGTCTTAAAATATGAAGTGAAAAAACGACCGGTTCGCAATAGTCGCTGGATATGGTTTTTGCCCTTAGTTTGATGGTGTATATACCATAGCCCGTATTTACGAGGTTGATCTGGTCGGTGATGTCGCGCCAGTTATCCTGGTCATTTTTTGATACAGAGTATTGGTAAAGGATGTTCTTGCCCGTGAATGAAAGTGTGGAAAAGGATATAGTGATGTTTCGAGAGTCTCTGAACGAAAACTCCATTTCACTCTCTATAGGATATGATCTATCTCTGGTTTTCAATGAGGTAAAGAAAATTTTCGGAGCGGCGGGTT
>CAYNGS010000464.1:0-3297 GCA_964396625.1 uncultured Flavipsychrobacter sp. | reverse complement strand
AGAAGTTATTTTGTTCATGTTCTTATCTGCTATCATTCGTTTTATTTATGGATCGTTGTTCTGCATTTATCCTGCGTTGCTTTTTATGCTCCTTTCGGTCTTTCTTGTCGAGTTTAGATTGCTTTTTAGCCATTTTGAAATTGTCATCACTCACTTTGTGCTGCTTGTTGTCTGCTCGCTTCTGTGTCCGTTCTTCTTGTCTGGTTGGCAACTTTTCCTGTGCAAACAAAGGTGCATTACTAATGCCGATAGCCATGATGGCTATAATCATAAATTTTTTCATAATTCCTGTATTGCACTCAATTGCCCAGAAATGAATTGGCGGTTTGAATATTCTGCAACATTTTTTTAAAGCGGCAGAAATCAAGATAAACTAATTCGGGAAAGTAATTATAGTACAATTACCATGCCAACAGAATTTTCTGCATTTTAGGGTAGAGGCCTTTTTTTGTGGGAACATTAATAAACATCAATGCTCATCGCTATACTATATTCAAAAGGCAAGAGCACAATCGTGATAATTCAGCCTGGAATGACAGCATATTAGGAAGCCGGTCACATTGACCGGCCTACTCTTTTAAATAACGTTTCTTCTGCGATAGTTTGCAGGAGTTACACCAACTTTTGTTTTAAATAGCCTACTGAATGCAGCCTCAGATTGATAACCAGCTTTGGCAGCAACCTCACTGATGTTTTCCCTGGTCGCCAACAAAAACTCTTTCGATTTTATGATACGCCAGTTTGTAAGATAACCCAAAGGTGTTTCTCCTCCAGATCTCTTAAATTCCTTGCTATACAGGGAGCGGGACGTACCAGCCTTTGTTGCCAGCTGTTCCAGTAGAAGACAACAATTTCCTTTATTACCGTTTATTAATTGATCAGCTTATCGTTTGTTTTTACAGTTGGCGCAACCGCAGGAGTCACCATATTTTTCTTTGGTGCAGCTCGGTTCGCCACAAGCGCCGGGGCACAGGCTGCGTTTACTCTTTTTGTCGTGGCTCACTGCGGCGGCGCCTACGGATCGGCCATCGTCCTGGGTGGTGTCAGCTACTGTGGGCGGCGTGTCGCTGCCCTTGCTGTGTGAGTTGTAGGCAATAAAGAACACAGCGGCAAGCACGAAAGATGCGGCCGCCCCCATGAGTGCATACCTGAGCTGGCTGCGTGGCGGGGGAGGAGGCGCTTGTTCATGTTGATATTCATGCTAATGTTCCCGTTGATGTTCGTGCGCATGTTCTGGTTCGGAATAATGATGTCCGCTACTGTTGGCGCTGTAACCTCCGCCTTCGTGGAGCGGGTAAGCATGCGCTTGCTCTTGTGTGGATTCGCCATTCCGGTTTTTGATCGTATGGATGGATTTCCGTAGGCCTTCCACTACATTCATAAATGCTTCGTCCATGTCCGACCAGTCCCGGATCGGTCTGCCCGTCATGGGCAGTGCCTGCAAACCGGCAAAAGGTGTGCTGGTCCAGTCACATGGCCTCAGAATGATGGGGACTACTATGGCTTCTTTATTTTCATGACGCTTTAGAGCGCCCTTCATTTCTATTTCATAACAATAATCGGAGGAGAGAAAATCAGAACTCACCAGGCAGATGATCAGCTCGGCTTCATTTAGCGCATCAATGATCGATTGGTCCCAGGTTTCTCCGCCTACCAGCATCTTGTCCGTCCACGGGGCAATTTCCCCGTTCCTTTTCAGTACGGCCAGGTGCTTTTCCAACTGGTCTTTGTAATCCTTATCCAGGTGGGCGTAAGAAATAAATATTTTAACCATTTCGATTCAATTCACTGCTGTAAATATATGTAAAAACCTGAACAAGCGCAAGGAACGTTATTATGCCTACGGGCACACAGAATTTCACAGGATCAGAGGCAGAACAGTATAGTACTAAACCAATGCAAAAGCCTATTATCAAAATACTACCTACTAATTTAGAACGGTTGATATTCATCTTTAATTGCCTATTTTTATAGTGTCTGCTATTTTAATAGTCGGGATATTGATGATTGTTTGTCCAACCGATTTACCCCACGCGCTCATTTTTGGGAAGATTGGAGTCTTTGAGTGGGGCGCACGCGTAAGGCAAAATCGATAAACTACCAAGCGGGTATCTCTCTATATGACACGACGTGTTTAATGACAATACCCAAGTCTTTGCAAGAGGAAACCAGTCTTTGCATGAAAACAGAATCTCGTTTCATGATAAAATGGGATCCTAGAGAATCGCTGGTTCCTATGGTCATATCTATCCCTTTTTCCAACACCGTTTCTATTTTGTACTCGGTATATTTCCCAGTCGTCTTGTTGTATAGATCTGTAAAGAAAGAGGGAATCTCTGGTTTTATAGGTTTGCCATATCTCTTCAGTGGCTGATTCTTTATTATGGTTAATCGCAAATCATTCTCCTTTGCGATCTCTGTAATAATAAATTCAGTCGGGACGATAAATACTCCTTCAAAACTCCACATCGGATTTTCAGATAAATAGGACGCATCCATAACACTAATCTCGCCATTATTCGCACTGTACCTAATTGTCCCTTCAACTATTGCACGGAATAATGTTCTTCCTTTTTCATCTTCATTAAAACCAAGAGGGCCATTCTCAGTTTTATAATATACTTCAAAGAGCTCAATTGATGATACTATGTTAAGAAAGTTATTGTTCACCCTATTATACGGTATTATATAAACTTGCATGTCGGTTTATTTGCTGGAATATGTATAAATCTTAGATTCGCCTTGTTCATTGGTTGAGTGAACGTGAGGCTCTCCATGATGTTCTGGAACGCCAGGTTCTCCAGCATCAGGATGTCCATCATCGCTATAGTCGGGTTCAAGCCCTTCTAAATATACTGAATAATACGGGAATTAATGAAAACTGCTGAATTACGGTGCAAGGTTTGTAGGAGGAACAAGTAGCCGTCTCAAGAACCGTACACGATTATAACAGAGTCGGGAATAAAAACGATTATACCCAAATGTTCTTTTCAGGTAGGCTGGCTAATAATTCCTACATCGTTATCGTCAACGAGCATATTCGCTATTTGTATAAGCCAATATCTTTTATATCAAGGTCTATTTCGTGATTTCTGTTGTCTGCTACAAAATCAATGCCGATAATCGTTTTCAAATTGAGCGGCACAGCCTTGCCAATAAGAATTTTTTGCTTCATGTTTTCAAAAGGCAGTCTGATCTTTTCCCAATCTTTACTTGTTATAAAAGAGGAGTAGTGATAATTATTGTCTTTAACGAGACCAGAGATAAGCATCAGGAAATATGTACTGCCATTTCCTT
>CAYNGS010000463.1:0-3308 GCA_964396625.1 uncultured Flavipsychrobacter sp. | reverse complement strand
AGCGATTCGCCTTCCTGGTTTAATAATATTATGTAACCGTCCTGAACTTTAAGGTAATACCTATGCTGGTCTATGCCGATAACGTGAAGCCCGTTCGTATCAAACTCACAGTTGTTCATTAGCATTTCATCGGACAGTAGTATCGGTTTTGCATCACCAAGTGGTATTTCACTTATCTTGTTGCGGGGCGTTTTCACCTCAATATGGGTTTCTGTATCACTGATCGCAACCACTTCGCATATCATTCCGTCTACTTCTACAAAATTTCCTATCCTCAGATCTTTGCTCTTCATAATGCACGTTTTTAATGTTATCCTGCAAATCATTAGGATAAATTAATTTCGTGCCAGTATTAATTTATCGATGTTAAAATTGCATAATCGAAGGATGTTTAATGTGCTGTGCGTACACGAAATATTTATACGAAAAAAGAGATGAAAAATTCCTTCTCTTTTTTACGCATTAGCCGAAATTATTGCGTGCCCTAACGCACTACTGTAAATTTGTTGTAATAACGGTTCACACCGCTTTGTACCATGCACACATACATGCCCGGAGGCAGCATAGAAACGGGAACAGAAGTGTGGTCGGTTGCGGTGGAGATAGTGGTCGTGTACAGGTTTTGTCCTTCCATGTTTACTATGCTTATACTTACCGAAGGCTGTAAAACTCCCATCCACGATATGTTGAGGACATCGTTGGCAGGGTTCGGATAGATAAGCACCTTTCCATCTTCATTGTCCGATCCGATATTGGTATGATTGACAACCGGTAGCGGCGTGTAGGTCTTAAGTTTATAATTTTCAACACCGCCCTTGTTGTTGCCCACGACCATGTAAAAATTACCGTCATTGTTTATGTCGCCGATAGTCAGCGTGCTCCGTAGTCCCGAATAAATGCCATAGGTTGTACCGGAGTGCCTGTACTGGCTGTACATAGTGTCGATGTAAGAGAACGTTGAATCTACTATTGTGTAAGTGGCTGTTGTGTCTCCGCTCTGGAAACCGGTGCACTTATAGATCATGCCCGAGTTACTGCCCAGCATCAGGTAGTCTGTACCGGTACTGTCTACCTTGCCTATAAACGGAGTACTGTAATTTCCGAAACCCAGGTTCGGGTCAGCCTTTACATTACCGAGGTGGTTGCTTACCAGCTTCAACATCACAGTACCCGGCGTAGTGCTAACGTTTTGATAATAAGTAATGGTGCCGTAAATGCTGCCAATGATGAGATCTTTTTTGCCGTCCTTATCAATATCATAAACGAACGGCGCGGCATAAGCGCCCACATTTATAGTGTCTCCGTCCACATCTGTAAGGTACTGCTCGGTCATCTGCCAGTTGGGCTGAATAGTGTCATAAGCGGCTATGTTCTTGAAATAAGAAAGGGTACCATCGTCGTGCCCGATAATGAAATCTGCTTTTCCATCACCGTCTATGTCTCCAAATGCGGGAGCTGTTCCTTTAAAGTCATAGCTGTTTATCCCCATGAAGTCACTTGTCTGAAGGGTGAACGACGGCAGCCCCGGGCTGCTCGTGTTCTTATAGTACGATATCCGGCTGCGCATTAGCCCGCTTCCGTCCTGGTAATACCCATCAGAACCAATAAAGAGATCCGGCTTGCCGTCCTTGTTATAATCAAAATACATCGGGTAAGAATAGGAGCCGAGGTCAATAGTCATATCGCACAAAAAAGTGTCCGACTGAAACTGCCAGTTTGGTGCACCCGGTGTGGTGAGATTCTTGTAATAATAAATGTTGTTATAGTTTTTCGACACACTCAGCCCCGATCCATTTGGTGCTATCACAAGGTCTTTCTTTCCATCCTGGTCGATATCAATATTAAAGGCTGCCGGAAATATAGGCAGCTCTATCGGTGTGCCACCCGGCGCACTCTGCCACACGGTATCCTGGTATATCATACTGTCCGGGCCACTGCCTTTTTCTATACGGCCATTCTTCAGAAAGGTCATTTCATTGAAGGAAACACTACCATCAAGATAATCATAGTCGCCATCCATGTCCCAGTCAAACAGGCAGGGTGTATTTCCGCTGTGTGTGGTTTTTCCCACCGCATGACCCGGCCTCAAATGGCTCTCATCGCATACATAGGGCAACTCGTGCGTGCGGTAGAAACCCTGGTATACCCTGCCCCAGCACCGGTCTGCCAGTTCTATATGAATGCTGTCGTGGGGCAAGCCCAGTTCTGTTTGCAGATTCTTGTACAAATTCATCGCTCCGCCAACAATATTGTAGGCCACAAAATCAAGATCAGAGTCTCCATCCACGTCAACTATCGAAGGGATATCACCGGGGTTATTAAAAGCGTTCTCCGCCCCGCCAACATATCCGTCATTGTACAAGAACAGGTCCTGGTAAAAGGCAAATGCAAGATGATTGTTGGCATTGTAATACCCTTTGTAAACAGCAAAGCCATAACTACCCTGTTGAAAAAGATCGTTGATGCCATCCCGGTCATAATCTGCCAGTATCATGTAATCAAGTATCGGCGGAAATGAAGGTTCAAATTCGGGTGCATAACGGTAATTGGGGTGTCCGGCCGTGCCTTCATTGATAAAGGTGCGAACACTGTTCCATGGTTCAAAAACCACCAGGTCCTGCAGCCCGTCACGGTTCAGATCAGCCATTGCGAACTGCGGATTATTAAAACCTCCGCACCAGGCCAGCGTTTGCTGCTTGCCGTATGCAAACACCTTTACGGTTGTATCATGTTGATAAAACTTTACTTGCGCGGAGGAAATATGCGGCGTTAAAGCAATGAGAATCAAAAGGATAAAAAGGCTTATTTGTCGCATAAAATAAATATTACACCCATTGAAATGTAATACATAAAATTAGGGAAAAAAGCCGAACTCACAGTATTTTTTTTCTTTAACTGTCAGCTAATATCATTTCCTTTTCCGCAATGGCGAGTCCGGCTCTTTTAAAAAATGTTTGTACACCAGCTTGTCTGCGATACCCGGAAACAACTTGTTCAGCCATACGGCCATATTTCCCTGCGTGGTCATTACCACCGTGCGTTTTCGTTTTGCGAGACCATCCAGTATTATCCGTGCACACACCTCAGCGGTCATCAGCTTGTTTTCTTCAAGCGGTGTTTCGCCCTGCGCCGAGCCGTCATTGCTGCGCGCCACATTTCGGATATTCGACGCAGTGAAACCCGGTGATACCCACATTACGTGAACACCGCTATGCAATAATTCTGTTCGCAGCGACTCGAGAAAGCCCTGCATAGCGTGCTTGGATGCAGAATATCCCGTACGACCCGGCAACCCCCTGTAACCGGCA
>CAYNGS010000462.1:0-3309 GCA_964396625.1 uncultured Flavipsychrobacter sp. | reverse complement strand
GCACACGTTTCAGGCGTCCTGCGGTCATGGTGTCCAGCCCGGTGTCTATCAGTGAAATTTTAAAAGGTTCTGCCGTGTTCTTGTGCACCTCCAGTTTATTCGATGCCAGGTCCACTGTTATATCCGCATTGTGCAAAAAATAATTGGCGAAATATTCCTTTATCATCCAGCCTTTGTATCCCAGGCAAATAATGAACTCTGTGTGGCCATACGCGGCATATATCTTCATGATATGCCAGAGTATCGGCTTGCCGCCTATCTCTATCATGGGTTTAGGGCGCAGCGACGACTCCTCGGATATGCGTGTACCCCTGCCGCCTGCAAATATGACTACCTTCATGAAGGCAAATATATCTAAATGCCCAAATAGCTCAATGCTTCAGTAGCTTAATTAATGTGAAAACCGCAAAAAGGTTTACCACAGACATTATTTCGGTATGTAAGCATAAATTTAAATGGCATCTTTACAAAAAAGTTTAACTATGAAGAAAAGCTTACTTGCATGCATTGTTTTACTCTCGTTATGCTTTGACGCCGTCGCTCAGAAAGAATATTTCACCGGCGCCGCTTCCTGTTTTATTCCGGTCGGTAAGTTCAATGAATTTTGCAATAAGCCAGGAGGAAGGGTGGGGCGCTCAGAATGCAAAGATGCTAACGGCAAACCACTTGGCGCCGGGCAATTCGTGATAACCAAACACGAAATGGACATGCTGATATCGAAAGAGTGCGCGGGGCACAGGTGCAATATGCGGAACATAGAATATGCACTGGGCATCATTTGCTCTATGCAGCAAAAGGGACCGTGGGATGATGCATCGTTAGTGAGGGTGGATATTCCTCCTGCCTTCCTCGGTGATTATTTGACCTGGCCAACCCAACAGGATTGTGGCGCCAACGATTGCTTTCAACTGTTGGACCACAAAACATCGGGTGGCTTCGTAGAAGGATTTGTAAAGCCGGTATTCACACAAAATTGCGTTTACGATACAGACAGCTTGTTTGTGCCACAGTAACACAGTAGTATGCACGTCGGTAGCACACAGGCAAGTAAAGTGAACGAATTATTTTTTTGCGGCAAGGCCAGTCAGGTGAAGATTTGAAATGATGAGGGGCCTGAAATAAAAATCGCCCAAACAATATTTGAGCGTTAAGTGGGTTAAGATAAAAGATGAATAGCTATTTGACCGGGATCGGCTGAAGGATGTTTTCTTTCATTTTCCTTACTGCCCTCGAAACCATTATTACCAAAGTGAAAAGTAACATACTGCTAAAGATTAAAGGTTATAAAATGATGTTGTTATCAGTTATGGATTAGTTTTTTGTGAAATCGTGCGCGAACGGAGCCCTGCCGAAAATGATCGACTCGATTGAAGCAAGAGAATACCTGAACGGCTTTGTTATGAATCCTTTTGCGTCGCGTTTTTTTAAAGCGCTTTTCTTGATCTCCTTGGGGGATTTTACCATCACCTCCCTGTGTACTTTGCAGTCCGACTTTTTGGTTATGAGTAGCATATTCAGAATCTTTTCACAAATGTAACTGTTAACAGTTGAATAACATTACAAAAGCATAATCATTAACAAATTAATTAATTGTTAACATGTATGAGCGTGATTAACATATGTCAAAGAGCGGACTCCGAAAACACAGTATGCATCCGAATTGTAACCAATTGTTATTGTTTATTTATACAACACACACCGTATCAGTTATAAAAGACATTGTTCTTTGATTACTTTATGGTTCTTGCTAAGACAAAACACGCAAAAAAACGAAGCTGCAGAAAACTGAAGTCAAATATCTTTGCGCTAAACCAAACTTTTTCATCCATAAATATGTCTAACAACCGTAGGTCGGCATCATTTGTCGGCTGTATGATTATGCTTTACCTTTAAGGCCATATCGACAACCACTTATTTTTACCTTTTAAATCGCGAAGCTGCAGCAATGAGCAGATGTTTTAAAACAGTTACTATGCAAAAATTTACAACTCTTGTTTACACTATCATGCTTGCTGCCGTGCTTCCGGTTGCTGCTGGTGCGCAATCTATAATTACCTACGCTGGCCGCGGTATTGAAGGCAATACCGGCGATGGCGGATCTCCGATATATGCGCAGATACACTGGCCCACCGCTGTGGCGCTCGACCGCGCGGGCAATGTATACTTTGCCGATGCGCTCAATAATACGATAAGGAAGATCAGCTCAGGAATTATTACAACTGTTGCAGGTACAGGTTTCGGATCGGGTACAGGGCATGGCGATTTCACCGGCGACGGTGCGGCTGCAACAGCAGCCAAGCTTAGCTTCCCCACAGGTGTTGCTGTCGACAAGATCGGGAACATCTATATCGCTGATCAGAAAAATAATCGCGTTCGCCGGGTAGATACAAGCGGCACAATAAGCACAGTTGCGGGCAATGGCGGCGCTGCCTATACCGGTGACGGCGCAGCGGCTGCATCGGCACAGCTTTCCGGACCCACGCGGGTGGTTTTGGATACGTTTGGGAATATCTACATTGCTGATGCCGGAAATAATGCGATACGCAAAATAGATGTCACTACCGGCAACATTTCTACTATTGCAGGTACCGGCGTGGCGGGTTACAACGGCGATGCAGTGCCGGCAAACACCTCGCAGCTCAATAACCCGATGGACGTTGCCGTCAATGATTCAGGTTATGTTTTTATCGCAGATACCTACAACAATCGCATCCGCAAGGTGGATCTGTATGGCGTTATCACTACCGTGGCAGGCAATGGTATCCCCGGTTATGCCGGCGACGGAGGCCCTGCTCCTGCATCAGTTATCTATTATCCGTCTGGTATTGTAATTGATGACTCCAGCAGGGTTTACTTTTCGCAGCTTGGCGACTCGCATGTGCGCAAGATCGAGCTAAATGATACCATATCAACTATCGCCGGTGCCGACAGTGCGGGCTATAATGGTGACAACCGCCCTGCTACCACTGCCCGCGTATGGTTTCCCCAGGGCCTGGCGCTGAGAGCTAACGGAGACCTGTTTATAGCCGACGAAGGGAACAATCGTATCAGGCTCATCACAACTACCGAACTGGCAGTGAACAATGTGAAAACTGTGGATGCCGGTGTAGCCGTTTATCCAAATCCCAGCGCTGGAGTTTTTACGGTAAACGTGGTTTCTGCAGTTATCGGTGACCAGGCGCAAGTGATCATCACCAGTGTCACCGGTAAAAGAGTATTCACAGCGGCTGCGCTCACCAACCAGCCATTCGACGTGCACCTGAATGAGCCACCGGGCATGTATTTTCTTACTGCTGTAACAGCGGCCGG
>CAYNGS010000461.1:1034-3311 GCA_964396625.1 uncultured Flavipsychrobacter sp. | reverse complement strand
TTTGTTGCCGCTTGCCTTATACATTTTCAATGGCTACTCAATAAAGAAGAGCCTGATTGCATTTGTGCCCTACCTGGCCATAATAGCCGCCTATATGGCACTGAGGCTGAGCATTGTGGCGCCAATGGGCGAGAATTCGGATACAGAGGTGCTCAATAATCCTTACGTATTTGCATCGTTTCCTGAAAAGCTTGCCACAGAAATTGCGACCTCTCTAAATTACCTCAGGCTGCTTATATTTCCGCATCCCCTGTCAGCCGACTATTCGTACGATTCTATACCCTATAAGGATTTCATGAGCCCCTGGGTTTGGTTATCGCTTCTTGTTCATGGCGGACTTGTCGTGGTTATGTTCACAGAGTTTAAGAAGCGTAGTGTTTTGTGTTTTGCGATCGCATTTTACCTATTGCACCTCGCACTTGTGTGCAACATTTTTTTCGACATCGGCGCTACGATGGGTGAGCGACTTATTTATCATTCGTCTGTCGGGTTTGCTATTGCGGCCGCCTATTTTATTATCCGCGCAGTCGAAAAGGTCAGGCCTGGGGCCGTTGCGCAGAGATCGCTGGCAGTATTTATTTTGATCATAGTGGTCCTATCGGGTTTCAAGACCATTCAGCGAAATGCGGAGTGGAAGAACGACAATGTACTTTTTGCCGCAGATGTGAAGACAGTGCCTAACAGTGTGCTGGTGCTGGGCAATGTTGCGGCATCAAACATTACCCTCGCCGATGAAAAGAAAACGGAGAAAGAAAAAAATGAATGCCTGTATAAAGCCATTGAGCTCCTGAATCATGCAATACTCATTCACCCGAAATTTGTTGCCGGTTTTCTTAACAGGGGTATCGCGTGGTACAAATTAGGAGATATGGTAAAAGCCAAGGCGAACTTAGACAGCGCAAGGGCGCTTTACCCAAATTATCCCACATTGCCGGGCATTTACAAGATCATTGGCAATGACTACATGAAAAAAGGGTGGGATAACTATGGCAGGATCGGTAAGTATCCTGAAGCCATTATTGAGTTTAAGAAAGGTATTGCCATTGATTCGAATAATGCCGAACTGTGGTATAACCTCGGTGGTGCTTACTATTCAAACAGGCAATATCCCGAAGCGGTGGAGGCGTGGCGGATATCGCTGAAATTAGATCCTACAAATGTTAAGGCGCAACAAGGTATGCAGGCAGGCATGGGAGCGCTACAAATGATGAATCAACAGCATAAAAACTAAAAATCCCCGGCGGGTGCTGTCCGACAGCCACTGTGGGGAATTTTCGTGCAGTTGCCTGCACTATATATACAACAATAAGTGTGCCAATAGCGTGGTCGGATTACTGAAAGGACAATATGAAAAGGCTTTGACGACCGGAATGGATTGATTTTATAATTTCATTCACTATTCGCTAAGCAAGGCCAGATCACCGCTGCTCTCATCATTCCATTCTACTATAAAATTGTTTCTGCCAGTGCCGATGAGTATGCCCATGAACTTCTGTTGTATCAGTTCGAGCATGGCAAGGAATGTAAAAATGGCATGTATCCTGTTCTGGCAGGTGGCAAAGAGCATCTCGAACGGCACCCGCTTTTTTTCTTTAAGGTTATCGATCAGGAAAGTGCGCTGACCCTCCAGGCTGTAATTGTACTTGACAACCACGTGCTGCGGTTTGTTTTGCCGTTCGTTGAATTTTTTGATCACTTTCTCATATGCCTGCAGCAGCTTATACATTGTTACCGTCTGAATCTCCGTACCCTCGGCATAACTCTCACCAAGACTCTCCATCTCCATGCGGATGTTGCCTCGCTTTTGCTGCATCAGCCGGTCGGCCTCCATCACCATCATTGCTTCAGACGCCTCTTTGAAGCGCTTGTACTCCAGTATCTTGTCCACCAGTTCCTGCCTCGGGTCTATTTCATTTCCCTGTGCGTCCAGTTCCTTTCTCGGCAGCAGCATTTTTGCCTTGATGCGCATGAGTGTGGATACGAACAAAATGAACTCGCTCGCAAGCTCTATGTTCAGCGTTTCGAGTGTATGTATGTAACTGAGAAATTCATTGGTGATCTTGGCGATCGGAATATTATAAATATCCAGTTCGTCGCGCTCGATAAAGAAAAGCAACAGGTCGAACGGGCCCTCGAATTGAGGTAGTTTTATTTGATACGTGGCAGACATTTATAAATAGAAAATGCTAAAGTCAAAAAACAAAAATAGCGTATTCGGGCAAGATTGCTCTAAAATTTAAATTCCATTCCAAACGTGAATATCTGTTTTAGCTGCAC